>WTAX01000346.1 GCA_013139395.1 Gammaproteobacteria bacterium
CTTCCTGTGCATTCACTAAAGCAGGACTATAAAGTTCAAATAACTTTTGACCTTTTTTAACCACCTCCCCTGTTGCTTTTACAACCAGTTTCTCAACCCAGCCTTCAACTCGTGTATGAAGGTGGTATAGTTTTTCTTCATCAAAGTTAATATAACCAACAGTACTGATTTCCCGATCCAGTTGTCCTTTTTTTACCGCACTGATACGAACACCCAGGTTATTTTGTACTATAGGTGATATTTTGACTACACCATCTTCTCCCCCGTCATCTTTATAAACTGGCACTAAATCCATTCCCATAGGTGACTGACCGGGTTTGTCACGTCGATAATTAGCATCCATCGGTGCCACCCAATACAAAATTTCTTTTTCTTCAGATGTACTGCCAGTCTCTTTTCCTGAATCATTCATTGAGGATATCAAACCCGCTGATTGTAATTGTTCATGCAGAAAAGGTTGTCCATAATAACCGGCAGCCAAACCGGTACTTAGCAGGATAAAACTTGATAAAAGTTTGTTCACATTAAAACCCTCAATTCTTTAGCTACAACAGATAGCAATTTATGTATCTTATTTATTATATTTACCGGAAACTTTTTATCGAAAAGCATTTATCGCAAACCATTTATCGGAAACCAACGTCTGCTTGTTTGCGCATATCCTGTCTCTCAAAACTGGAGGTGAAATATAAAATTTTTGCTTTACTTTGCAGATGATCTACGGCAATACGTCGTTCATCAAGATTGGCATTAAGCTCATCGATATAGGCTCTCATCACATCGGCAAAGTCTCCCTGATCAGACTGATAGGCTAATAAAGAAGCCTGAGCCTGTTGTTTCGCCTGAGGTAAAAGCAGATTATTATAAAGCTGGTGACGATTATGCAACTGTTCTTCATTGGCTGCTTCTTCCTGTAAATCAGCAACCAATTGGCGTAATAGCTCAACTCGCTTATCTTTTAAAGACTGATAGCTATGCTCTTTGGCTAATAATTTCTTGTCTTGACGGTTGGCCGTAAACAAAGGTAAATCAATGGTGACACCTGCTGAAAGAAAGTCTGAACGTTTCATACCATTAGGCTTATTATCACGATAGCCATAGCTGACATTTAAACCCCAGCCCGGCTTATAACTTTCTTTAGCCAGGTCAATATCTTTACGGCTAATTTCCATCTTTTTGTCAACCTCCTGGATTTTAGGATGGCTATAAAAAAGTTGACTGAGTGTTTCAAAGTCATCACTAAGAACAGGAATAGACAATTCAGGTAGTTTGCCTGCCAGAGGTAAAGAACTCTTTTGAGCACCAAGCCAACGAGAAAGTTTCGAACGTTGAGTATTTACTTTTTGGGTTATTTTGGTAAGACGAACATCCAGACGGCTTAATTCCAATTGTGCTCGAATTAAATCCTGTTGATTATTTCGCCCCACGGAGAACATGGATTGGACGATATTAACCAATTGAGAAAATAATCGCTTATTTTTATTGATTGTTTTTTTAGCTAGTTCCCAATAATAAATCTCTAAAAATGTTAAACGAATATCTTTTATAATGATCAATTTACGCTCAGATATTCTGGACTGAATTAATTCAGATTGTTTTTGAGTCTTTTGTTGTTTGATATTCAGAGTATCGCCTGATGGGAATTGCTGAACAATCCCCACCTTGAACTGAGTCATGTTTTCCTGGTCAAATTCAAAGGTGTCAGTGGGCATATTACTTAAGCCAATTTGCAGCTTTGGGTCCATTAACTGTCCATCTGCAATAGACTGTTCCGAGAGCGACTGCGCTTGCCATTGCTGACTCACAATGCCCGGCTCATCAATTAAAGCTATTTGTTCAGCTTGTTCTAAAGTTAAAATACCTTCAGAAAGTGCTATAGATGAAGTAACAATCAGGTTAAATCCCAAGAGTAGAGAAAGAATTTTCTTCTTTGCCCGACGTTCCCGTTGCATAAAATGCATAATAAACTCCAAAAATTATCCTGTATCAGAATAGATGTTTTCTAAGATCCAATAATCCTAAATTAATCATAGTGTAGACAATATTTTTGAGTCTATTTTACCTATTCAACATAACACCAATCTTTCACGAACATTAAATATATTTAATGTTCGATATTATGTGATTCAGGATAATGCTTTTTCTTCAATAAGTTTGTCCTGTTAAATGGAAAAATTCTACAATATTAATTAAATTTAATGTTTGTGTAAGGTTCTGGAAAGGAACACCGTGAGATAATATAAGCATAGAAAGAAATTTAACCTAGAATAATCAGTTGACATAAAGTAAGGAGAATAGTCATGAAAAACACACAGAAACAAAATCTGACTATCAATGCACTGTTATTACTCCTGATAGCCCTATTCTTATTTTCAGGTTCATTAATGTGGTCACAGCATCATCAGTATCACAACACCAGCTGGATGGACACAGGGTTTTCTCAAGGTCCATTACATCCAATGAACTGGAATAATTCAGAGCGTTAATCTTGTAATAATAGTAATATTCACACTTGGAGGTGTATTATGTTATGGTTATTTTTATTACTTGTTGTCGTTATATTTTTAATGGCACAACAATTTGGTTTATTTAATCATTCTTTTTTAGATAGTGAGGCTCAAAATCAATACCCTATTCTTGACAAGAGTGCACTTGATATTTTGAATGAGCGTTACGCCCGGGGTGAATTAGACACTAATGAATATGAGTCAATGAAAGAAAAATTAACCACTTAATCGCTAAATAGCTTTTCCTGAATAGCATACACGCAGCATCAGAAGCTGTCATTTATTATCTGGTGATTTTATGCCAATATGAGCCCAATAATGAATGACAGCTTCTGATGCGGATGTTAAATAAATAACGTTCACGTGTTGGAACACTTATTTAGGATAATGACTTTATCCCATATGAATTAAGTTCTGGAATAACATTAAGAAACTTGTATAGGGTAAATGAATTCGCCCTATACAATTTATGGGAATTAAAATGCTCAAACACACTTTATCTATTATATTAATTTTTTTATTCAGTAATTGTGCCTGGTCCCATGGCGTATCAAATGAGGCTTCCACATTTATTGTCTCTCCCGAAAATGAGAACATAGTCTACAGCCCCGTTACGATTAAATTTGGAATTAAGAATTTTAAGATTGGACCTGCTGGTCAGGATATTCATAAATCAGGACATTATCATCTCATCATTGATCAGACATCTGAGTTATCAATGAATACGCCCATTCCTTATGATAAACATCATAGACATTTTGATAAGGGTGAATCTGAAATAACACTCCCCTTGTCTCCCGGAAAACATACTCTGCAATTGGTAATCGGTGATGAAGAACATGAACCATTTGAGCAATTGGTGTCTAAAAAAATAGTCATTGAAGTTATTTCAGACAACTAATATCACCTTAAGCTTGAACCTCAGTGACTCAAGCTCAAAGCAGGAATATTGATGAGAATTCTCCTAATTGAAGACGATTTAAGTGTGGCAGACTTTATTAATAAAGGTCTGATAGAAAATAATCATGTCGTTGATCATCAATCCGATGGCAAAGAAGGACTTTTTTTTGCCACCACTGAAACTTATGATGTGATGATCATTGACAGGATGCTCCCCAATGTTGATGGTTTAACCATTATTCGCACCATTAGAGCTTCTAAAATTCAGACGCCTGTTATTATTCTCAGTGCGATGGCAGATGTTGAACAACGAGTTGAGGGCTTACAAAATGGTGCCGATGACTATTTAGTCAAACCATTCGCATTTTCTGAACTACTGGCTCGGATTGAAATTCTTGGAAAAAGAAATAACTCATCAGGCAATAAGCAGGAAACTCAATTACAGTTAGCTGATTTAAAAATTGATCTATTGACACATAAAGTCAGTCGTAACAGCCAGGATATCAATTTGCTCGCCACTGAATATCGATTATTAGAATATCTTATGCGACATGCCGGACAGGTTGTTTCACGTATTATGCTTTTTGAACATGTCTGGGATTATAACTTTGACCCTCAAACCAATGTCATTGATGTTCATATGAGTCGTTTACGAAAGAAAATTGATAAACCTTTTGATAAAGCACTCATCCATACCATACGTGGAGCGGGTTATGTTATCAAAAATACTTAACTCCGGTAAAACTGAGGATATCAGCCCCGGTTTTAAACAGCGTGTTCGTAAAATAGCACATAATTCAACGTTTCGAATGGTTTTTCTGTATTTTGCACTTTTTATTCTTTCCTCTTTAATTCTATTAAGTTTTATCTATTGGTCAACGGTGGGTTATATTTATAAACAACTTGACCACCATATTGAATACGATATGGAACGTTTGCAAAATATTTACAATTCAGGCGGTAAAGAACAACTGATTACTGCCATTGAAACCAGTCTGCTGCAAAAAAATTATGCTTCAATTTATCTTTTATACAACAAAAAAACCAGGCAGATACTTGCCGGAAATCTGAATCATATTCCTCAGATTAAAACTAAGGGCTGGCATATTATTGATTTATCCGGTCTGAGCAGCATACCTCAACAACAAAATCATTCAGCACGTTTATTAGTCATGTCTTTACCAGAAAATTTAATATTTATGAATGGCCTGGACATCGAGTCAGCTCATCAGCAAGAGCATATAATCTTTAATTCATTAATTGCCGGCATTGCAATTATTTTGTTATTAGGTACCATTGGCGGCCTTATTATCAGTATCAGTACCATAAAAAAAATCAATTCAATTAATGAAACAATTAATGAAATTAGTAAAGGTAATTTATCCTTACGGATCCCCACCAGAGGAACAGATGATGATTATGATTTGCTGGCAAAAAATATTAATCAGATGCTCAATCAAATACATAAGCTCATGCAGGGAATGCAGAATATTTCTAATAATATCGCCCATGATCTGCGAACTCCTTTGAGCCGCTTACGGGGACGCCTGGAATTAATTCAACAAAACTGCAGTCATGAAACATCCGAAGGTATCCATGAAGCATTAACAGAAACTGATAATCTATTATCAACGTTCAATGCGATGTTAAGAATTAATAAAGTTGAAAGTGGTGCTCAAAAAGGACATTTCACTACCCTGTTTATTGATACATTATTACAGGATGTTATCGAATTCTATGAACCTCTGGCAGAAGACAAAGATATTTCACTGCAACTTATTACAGATAAAAAATACAAAATTGATGGCGACAGAGATATGCTTTTTCAGGTTTTCACTAACATCCTGGATAACTCCATCAAGTATACTCCAGAACAAGGAACGATAGTCGTTAGTATTGCACAAAATAATTCAAAACAACTGCAGATTATTATTGCTGATTCTGGAATTGGTATTCCAGCAACAGAATACAATAAAGTACTGGAGCCTTTTTACCGTCTTGAAAAACATCGCGATTACCAGGGGAATGGACTAGGATTAAGTCTGGCTTCTGCCATTGTTAAATTACATAAAGGAGTGATTGAATTTAAGGATAACACTCCCGGACTAAAAGTATGTATTATTTTACCCTTAGGGTCCTGGAGATAATCAGGATTTCTTTGCGAATGATTTTACCTGCATCAACTTATCAATTCGGCGAATATAGTGACGAGTTTCCGGAGGAGTAAAGGGAGAGACTTTTTCCCAGTCATTAATGACTTCAGGTTGTCCTTTATTTTTTTCTCTTAGTTTTATTCTGGCTTTTAATACACGATTAAAACCCGCATTGTAACTGGCAAAGGTAAAATTCATACGATCTTCAACTGATACCTCTTTTTTAATCCAGCGTTTATACAATTGTCGATTGTAATAGATTGCCGCAGCAATATTCCAGCGTGGCTCATCAATTGTTCCAAAACCTGGTTGTTTCGTTATAATTTCCTGATACGTTGCAGGCATGATCTGCATAATGCCCTTTGCTCCCACCCTGCTTTTAGCTTTTGGGTTCAAACTTGATTCAGCAATAGCCTGAGCTTTGAACCAGTGCCAATCAACACCTGGTCCAAAATAACGTTTGGTATTTTTTTTAAAATAACGGTCGTATTTTTTTGTCCAGTGTTTATGCTTAACATGCTTATGCTGTTCAGCAAGCACAACTGCTGGAAAAACAAATAGAATCAGCCATAAGACACTACGCCAGGACATTAATTTAATCCTAAACCAATAACTAACCCCATAGCTGTACCAATACCAATAAACATTCCCATCAGCATTAAGCCAACAGCAATATTCCCTTTGGACAGCTGTTCAGGGATACTAAAACTGACAATATGACTAAATAATTTACAGCCAAACCACATAAAAGAGAGAGTTAATACCCCTCCCATACACGCATACAAAATATTGAGAAATACTGGATCAATACTATCCGTCATTACCACTTTCCTGTTTGTTTAAGTAATCTACTACTAAGACTAGTCAATATTCAAAATAACTTCAATATGACTGAGAAATTTTAATTATTC
Source organism: Gammaproteobacteria bacterium (assembly GCA_013139395.1). Classification (GTDB taxonomy): domain Bacteria; phylum Pseudomonadota; class Gammaproteobacteria; order GRL18; family GRL18; genus GRL18. Next base: position 6,472 of record WTAX01000346.1, read on the forward strand.
AAGAAATTTTAAGCCAATGCCATGAGGATCAACACGCACAATGAGCATATCTAAAACCGGTGCCTCAAAGGGCGTATCAATTAATTGCACTTTAACCTGACTTCCAACCGGGGGTAAATTGGTAATCGTTGATAGTATATAAATACCACCATCAGAAATATCCTTTGTTTTGACTTCAATAGTGCCGGTATCCGGATGAGTTAACTTAACACTCGAAGTCAGTGCTGTACGGATGTGCTGCCTTAATTCATTACTCATAACTTATTACTTTTCTCTTTTATTGGTATTTATTCAGTTACTCTTAGAGATTAACCACTGTAATTTAAGTTAAACTATCTAATAACTCATTTTTATGCAAGCTTTTGAGGTTTTTTGGCCACATTATTTCTCAAATAAACAGGACTTACCTGTTCTGCGCTCACAAGCAAATTATTGGCTATTTCATTAAATGCTAAATAGGCAATATCTTTTGCGTTAGGATAAGATAATTGCTGCATTATTTCAGCAGAATAACACGGTGCGGCACACTGACAGGCAATCGGGCTCAATTTTTCTGTATAGACTGACCAGCCGTTACCCACTAATTGCCACTGTTTATCCAACACCAACAAATGATTAAGCAATTCACCTAATTGCTCTGGCTTTAAAACGTGTTCTGTACCCGTCAGAGTCATAAAGCCTTTATTCATTTCATAGGCAGCAAAGTAAATTTCATCCATTCTGGCATCATTAGCAACCAGTACTTTATTTGCCTGTTCAGGTGCATCATGATGACAGTCTTGAGCTTGATTATAGCCTTGAGCTTGATTATAGCCTTGAGCTTGAATATAGCCTTGAGCTTGATAACAGCCCTGAGCCTGATAAAAGCCCTGAGCAAGTGCAGCCAAAGATGAAATTTGTGCCACAGGCAGGTCAGCACCATAAGCAATAGCCTGAACAACACCTGTAGCAACCCGAACTCCAGTAAAGGCACCAGGGCCACGTCCGAAAGCCAGCGTATCAATTTCCTTAATATCATAGCCAGCTTCATCTAAAACTGAATCAATCATAGGTAAAATCAATTGAGTATGCTGTCTGGGCGCCATCTCAAAGCGTTCAATACTGGAAAATTCCTGTTGCTTACCTTCTACTAAGGCAACCGAACACGCATTACTGGAGGTATCTAGAGCAAGTATTTTCATTCAATAACTTTCATATATTATGTACTTAATTGCATATTCTAACAGAAATAAATCCATCGATAATAGCTACGTTTTATTTTGTTTCGCCTGCATTTGAGCAAATTTATGTTGCAGTTGTTTAATCTCTGTTTCTACCGGCATCTTGGGCAGCGTTTTTCTTAAGTAGTAACCATAACTTTTGCTAAACAAACGAGGATCAGCAATAACCAGAATACCATAATCATCAATATCTCTAATCAAACGCCCTACTCCCTGTTTTAGCACCATAGCCGTCTGAGGCAGTTGATAATGAGAGAAGGCATTGATACCTTGCTGCTGCATATAATTAATTCGCGCTTGTAATATGGGGTCATAGGGCGAAGCAAAGGGTAATTTATCGATTACCACACAGGACAATGCCCTACCCTTGACATCAACACCTTCCCAAAAACTGCTGGTACCTAATAAAATTGCCCTGTTTGCTTGTTTAAATTCATCAAGTAATTGCTGTTTCGGCGCATCTCCCTGAACAAAGAGCTGATAGTCCAGGTTCTGTAATATTTCTTTAGCTTCCTGCAATGCACGGTAGGATGTAAATAAAATAAATGTTTTTCCCTGCAACCAGTCAACAATAGGTAAAATGGCTCGAATAACAGCACGGGTATAATGGCTATCGCTGGGTAAAGGCAAGTTTTGCGGTGCAAAAAGAACCGCCTGTTGACTATAATCAAAGGGACTATCCAGTTTTATGGCAGCAAAGTCTTTCAATGCCAGTTGTTTTGAAAAATAACTAAATAATAATGTATTCTGATTGTTTTGTAATTGTGCTTCCTGCTGTGAAGAATCGCTGTCTATCGGCTCATGGCTGCCTACCTGCTCATAGCTGTCTATTGGCTCATGACTGTCTATTGGCTCATGGCTGTCTATTGGCTCATGGCTATTAATCTGTCCATAATTATTCACCGCCAGTGTTGCCGAGGTAAAAATCCAGTTTGACGAAGTGGCATCCAGTTGTTGTTTGAATTCATCACCAATTGATAAGGGAGTTAAATGAATAGCAAAGGAGTTGTGTGTACACTCAAACCAGTGGATCATCTCAGGCGGGGTACTTTGTGTCAGTTCTGAAAAGTTGCTCAATAATTGTTTACAGCGTTTAAAACAATTTTCCAGTTCAGCACTACTGCCGGCCAATGTCTCAAGAAACACCTTCAGCTTTTTTAAGCCATATAAGATCTCATCACATAAAGGTTTAATTGAGCCGCTTATTTCTGACCAGCTGCCGCGTTGCTTATAGCGTTTAAGGACCATAATTAAATCAGACAGAATTCGTCTAAGCTCATCATTAATAGTAGTAAAACGTGCCGCAGGTGCAGGTGATTTGGCAATTAAACGTCGTGAATCTCTAAGCAAATCTTTAATTTGTCTGGCAGAAACTTTGCGTGAGAAAAAACGCGAGGCAATTTCAGGTAATTGATGGGCTTCGTCAATAATATAAGTTTGTGCTGAGGGCAATAACTCACCTAATGTATCTGTTTTTAATTTCAGATCTGCCATCAACAGGTGATGATTAACCACTACGACATCCGCTTCAAAGGCCTTTTTCCTGGCTTTTAAAACATAACAGTCATCATGAACCGGACAAGCACCACCCAGACAATTATCAGCTGTTGATGTCACTATCGGCCAGAGAGAGGACTGCTCCTTAAGCTGATTGAACTCAGAAATATCAGCAAATTCTGTCTGGCTTAACTGAGTTTTTATTAGTTGCAGCGCTGCTTGAGTCTGCTCATCATACCAGGCTTCCCCGCAGGCTTTTTCAAAACGATAAAGACAAATATAATTACTACGCCCTTTGAGAAGGCTGTAATTTAACGTTCGTTGATTGATGGGCTCTAAAATTGAAGTAATTAACGGTAAATCTTTACGATAGAGTTGATCTTGAAGATTTTTTGTCCCGGTACTGATAATGGTCTGTTTTGAGGATAAGATCACCGGCACCAGATAGGCAAATGTTTTGCCTGTACCCGTGCCTGCTTCACAAAGTAAAATATTCTGACTCTTCTGAGAACGCTGGTGAGGTTGCCGCTCTAACAATTGCGCTACTTTTTTAGCCATGAGTAACTGCGCCTGACGAGGCGCATAATTGGCAAGATGCTCAGAAAGCAGACCATCCTGAGAGAAGATGCTGGTTAAATCGTGAATCATTTCTTAATAGTATACTGAATCGATGCAAAATAGAGACTTTAGCAAAAAGTAAAGAGCTGCTAACCGGCCTCTTCCCCGGCATCCAACCATTGTTTACTCCAGGCTAAAGTCGCTATTTTCTTAAAACGTGCAACCGTCATAGCCCCTTTTTTTGCTTTTTTACTTTGCTTGTCGATGATGTTATCAGACAATGTTGCCCGATCAATTTCATAGATTTCAAAGGGCTCATAATCATCATTTAACAACACCAGAACCACACTATCCCAGTTTTGTTCCATTTTTAGTTGACCAATGCGATGCGTATTTTTTGAGTCACTAAAGATGGTACGTCCTTTTATCTGAATTTTATCATGATAAAGATCACCCGATTGCTCTGTACCAATGGCATCATAGCCAATTTGATCAGGCACAGCAGCTAAGTGCAATAGGCGCGTTGCGTCATAAACTGAGAGCTCACCACTCACTCCCGATAGAGTTTTACCTGTTACACGGCGGTAATTGGCCGCTAATTGTCGAGCCTGTTGCATTAACACATCGACCGAATAGACATTATTTGTCTGTGCTTGAGTCATTTTTTATCAATATTCTTTTTTGTGAGTAGGTAAATTTAAAGTAACTATTCAGTGTGTATTCCTAAATAACGCTTGTTAAGCCCATGGTCACTTATTATTAGACTCATATTGACATAAAATCAGCCAATAATAAATGACAGGTTCTAATGCTCCGTGTATACCATTTAGGAACAGTTATTTAAATTCCTGCCAAAATGTTGATTAATTAGTCACTATTGCTAAAAGCTGGATTATTAGCCAACTCAATCAAAAAATTGAGTAAAGCTCGTATAATCTTCACGTTCAGTACGATAACTATTCACCAGTGCATCTTTATCTTCATAGCCTAAGGCCATGCCGCAAATTAACACTGAGTTATTATCTTGATCTAATGCTGTTTTTACAATTTGAGGATATTCTGTCAATGCCGCCTGTGGACATGTCGCTAATCCTTGATCCACTGCGGCCAGCATAACTGATTGCAAAAACATACCATAATCAAGGTAAGAGCCTTGTTCAGCGTGTTCATCCAAAAAGAAAAATAAGGCAACTGGTGCATCAAAAGCTCGATAATTTGCGGCCCATTGATCAAGCTGTCGCTGTTTATCGTCCCGGCTAATATTTAATGTTGAATACATTTTTAAGCCACAGGCTTTACGTCGACTTTTGAATGGCTCTTCCCATTGTTTGGGATAATATTGATAATCCATATTGGCTTTAGAACCAGAACGAAAGGCTTGTTCTAATTGCTCTTCTAATTGTTTTTTAGTTTTACCTTGAACAACGGCAACTTGCCAGGGCTGTGTATTCACACCCGAGGGTGCATGACGAGCCAAATCGAGTATAGTTTGAATTTTTTCTGCTGCAACCGGCTTATCTAAAAAAGCACGTGTTGATTTTCGCTTAAGAATAGTTTCGCTAAACTGCATTAATTTATTCCCAAAATTTAAAAAGGTTAATATTGAAATTTTTGTGGATATTCAGCACGCTCAGTCAAAGCTAATAAGCCGGCATTAATAGCGCGATTTCGACCCTGTTCTTTAGCATCATATAAAGCTTGATCGGCCGTTGAAAGTAACTTCATACCCAGCTCTTTTATATCATTAATCGTGTTTTCAGTCATCAATGTTGAAACACCTGCTGAAATTGTAATAGTTAACAGCACATTCTTATCAATAACAATACGATTTTTATTGACTGCCGTAATAATCCGCTGGGCCACCATCATAGCTTCATCATTACCGGTATCCGGAAGTATTACGGCAAACTCTTCACCACCATAACGAGCCAAAACATCTTGTGAACGCAACATACTCTGCACTCTTTGCGCCACTTGTCGTAAAACATCATCACCAACACCATGGCCATAGGTATCATTAACTGATTTAAAGTGATCAATATCGAGAAAGAGACAGGATATAGCATTCAAAGACCGCTCATGACGTGCTAATTCCTCTGGTAATCTCTTATCAAAAAAACGTCGATTATGTACCTGAGTCAGAGCATCTGTCATTGAACTTAGTTTTAAACGTTCAAGGTTGAGTGCATTTTCAATGCATACAGCCATAATAAAAGACAATCTTTGTAAAAAATCACTGGCTTTGTGAGCCTTAAATCGGTTGCGGTCATAACTCCCACAACAAAACACACCAATTTTTTTTCCTCGTCGAATAAGAGGCAGTACCGCAATTGATTCAATATTAGGTTTATCTATCAACCACTGGTGTTTTCCAATTTGGTAAGTGCCTGTGGTTATGTGGCTGGGAAGATATTTTAATTTTTCCAATTCTACTGGAAAATTCAATAAGGTCAAAAATTGATTATTTTCACTTTCACGAATAGATTCAGGTATTAAACGCCGCAAAGATAATTCCGCATCTTCAAGCAGCAAGGTACAGGCATCAAGCTTAAATAAACTCACGTACTCATGACATAAAATTGAAAATAATTGTTCAATCGATTCGGCAGACATTAATTTAAATTCAATTTTTTCAAAGCGCTTTAATTTGTGCTGATTTTCATGAGCATTACTTAACAGCTTATTAAATTGAGTTCTTAATTGCTCATCATTGCTTTGACTATTTGCTATTTGAGATATTGCTGTTTTTTTAGAATGGTCCGAACTGCTCATTTTAACCCTCAGTTTACAACATAAATCACATGGAATTTAGTATCAATTTCACTTATAAAAAATGCGTTTAACGAATAGTTATTCCGGGATTGGCAATATGTCATCTTTTCCCGACACAAACTAAATCTATTTTCTGACAGTTTGTTACAAAAAATCCTCTCAATAGCAATAATTAAAGCACAATACACTAGGAGCTTGTCCGAGAATAGATAACCTACTGCGGACAAGCTCCTGGACGCTACTTAAAAAAATCACACAAAAAGGACTATTTGTTGATGATAGCATATCAAAGTAAAAAGTTTCACGGATTTACACTTATTGAACTAATAATTACCATTGTTATTACTGGAATTCTTTTTTCAGTAGCCATTCCATCATTTTCTCATATTCTTGCTCAAAACCAACAAACTTCTTTATTGTATACTATCTTTGCCCAACTCAATTTTGCACGCTATGAGGCAATTAAAACAAACCAGCAGATAATGCTATGTAAAAGTATAGATGGCAAACTATGCGTCACTACCACTTTATGGTCTGATGGCTGGCTTATTTTTGCGGATACTGATAACAATAAAAAAGTAAGTAGTAATGAATCAATTTTATATATCCAACAATCATTGCCGGATAATATTTTCTTTGATTATAAGGGCTCAGGTTCCAGTAACTATTTTCGATATTTCCCTAATGGTCGCGGCAGCTCTAATGGCACCTTTACCTTGTGTAATCATTCTGATGAAAAAATGGCGAGAAGTATCATTGTTTCCCGCTCTGGCAGAGCCCGAATTGATAATAAGAAAGGTAGTGGAGAAGCATTAACCTGTAGCTAAATCATTGATATTATTTACAGACAGTAAATAATATCAAATTAATTAACAATGTTTCTTGACATTAAAATCAAAATGCATAGAATATGCATCGTTGCCTGAGTTAAGAGCAGCAAACAATTCCCCAATAGCTCAGCGGTAGAGTAGGTGACTGTTAATCACTTGGTCGCATGTTCGAATCATGCTTGGGGAGCCAAA
>WTAX01000031.1 GCA_013139395.1 Gammaproteobacteria bacterium
GTGATACGGAGAGTGTAAATAGGATTGTTTTTATAATATTCAGCTAATGCTTTTGTAAGTGCTTTATTGGCCTTATCTGTATATTTTGGAGCTATACCCTGAACGGTTAAGCTCTCAATAACCAGATCAGTAAGGAAAAATTGACCATTCTCAGCTAAATAGAGAACTCCTCCAGATACATCTACTGTACCGCCAATAGGCTTCGAATTTTTATTGAGGGTAATATTGAATACTACATCTAGCCCCGCACCTACCTTTCTAGAGCCATTTTCAAGATGAACTCTGGGATTATTAAGCGTTACTTGAATAATAAACAAATAGGTTTTTGTTAGCGGCAGCTTTTCTTCTAGCTTACTTTGTATATCGGACTCAGAAAGTCGGACAACATATTCCTTGCCAAAAAAATAATAATAAGTACCCGCCAGCAGGGTGATCAATACGACAACTGCTACTATTGCTACTTTTTTCATCTTGCCTTCTCAAACATAGCGCTTGCGTTCACTGGCATTCAAAAGGCACTGAGCGAAGCGACGTAGCTTTTGAATGTCCAGTGGAACCCATTGTTGAGGCTTGCTTATATTTCTTCACATAATCCATAATACTGTCAGCAGTTAATTTAAAAGCAGGAGATATGTCCATTCCTGCGCTTTTTAGTCCTTTAGCTGTCCAGTTATTGCATGTGTTCATGAAATAAAAATTACCTACCCCTTGATAAAACTGACTATTTCCATATATTCCACCCTTAAGCTCTAATATTTCACCATGCTCATCTTTATAAAAACTTTCTGAAATAAATCGTAATAGAGAAGAGTACTCTGTTCCACTAAGGCATAATATCTCGACTATACTATTTGCGAAATACTTATCAACCTTCTTAGGCACAGCCACTGCATGAATAACCGACTCCGTTGGCCAAAGTATTGCATTTAGAGTTAAGCCGGTTGTTATTTCTTTAGCCTGGTAGAAATCTTTATCACCCCAGCCAAATTCAATATAAGGTATATCTCCAAACCTTTTCCTTAATTTAGGAAGTTGATTTTGAATTCTTTGGGCAGGTACTACAAATCCAGTATGCCAACCATGGCTTACTATATATATTTCTTCTTGTCCGGCCACAGCAGGCATTTCAGTGTGTTTAACCACATATGGCTTTGACGAGCACGCTGTCAGAAGAGATAAAATGATAATTAATAATATAACCTTCATAGTATAATTAACTGTGAGCACTAACGCTGTAAATCACTGGAAGCGAGCGACGGCAAGTTGTTCATGTGAATTTTCATTCTAAGCCGTTTGTTTACCATCATGTTGATGATGCATCATTATTGCCAGAGCCCTCTAATTATTTATTAAAATACATAGCACAGTCTTTATCAAAAATAGCGATCTCATTTTTTATAATATTGTTTATTATCACATTCAATTATATGCTGTTTTGTCGTTTGAGCTAAAAACTTTGTCTTATCCCGGCATTGAGATAATTCTGCTTGAGTTAATATTTCCTTTTGCTCCGGTGAATTTGATTTCACTTCAGCATAGCTTGAAGAAATAACCAGAAGGTTAAGCAAACAAATAAAATATAAACTCATTGTTTTTATTTTATTCATAATAACACCCTGTTAAATTAAGTTCACATTGTTAACCTGTGGGAATAGTCACTAACGGCAAGCCTTCTTTGCCACCCGTTTCTGTGAGAGAAAAAATAACCATTAAAAAAGCAAACGTACGTTTTGATCTAAAGTCACGATCATCAATCCAGAACCAGTAATCACGATACTTAACAGCAGTGAAGATGTTGTCTGGCTTTTCTGCACTATGTTTAATATTCATAAGCTTGGAAGTTTTATCCTGCACATCACTCCAGCTGATTGAAGGGACAGTGCGACCTTCTTTTACATGTTGTTCAGGTACATCAATTTGAGTTGCCAGTTTTACCATTATTTGCAACAGTGACAGAGTCATCATGGCAATCTCCTGGTTATTTTCAGGAACAGCACCATAAGAAACTTTAATAGAACGGGTACCAGGTTTTATACCTAATAGTTTATTAAGCTCCTTAAGCTTTGCTTTTACATCATGGCTAATATTTTTATCATAAAAAAAGATCACCGTTGAGTCCTGACCTTTTTTATTTTTTAATAAGCGCATACCAACCGCTCCGGACTTTTGTATATCACGAAATAAAGTAATGACACGATAATAATCTTTGTCACCCTCATGTTGATGAACACCTGCATCTATTCTACTCTTCAGACCATTTATAGAATTAGTTGTTAAAGGAAAGATCAAATCAACGGCCCAACCAGACTGCATTAAAAATAAGATTGCTCGTGGTGGTATAGGGGTCATAAAACTTTTATTAAAATGTGTGCCGGTAATTGGTGCATAAGTAATCGTGGGTCGATCAGAGAATTTACCTGAAGCGCCCATGGTAAAAACATCACTACCAGATCTTCCTGAGTGAATACCTCCCAGATTGACCGTACTTTCTAATGTGTAACCACTGACAATAGAGGTCACTTCAACGAATAAAGGCATGTCTGCATAGCGTAATTTAACTATATTTAATAGTGTTTGTTCTTTCCATGAATCTGCAATGGCAGTATTGTAGTTAAACCGATCGCGTGGAATTGTGTTAGGACCAATATTGGTGCATGCACTCAGAAAAATGGCTATCAGGATGGTAATTAATAAGGAAATGATTGTCTTCATGAGCTGCCCTTTAAACTGTCATATAATAATTCTAGCATAGAATCTCTACCTTTCAATCCTGATGTTTTCATACTATTTCAAGCTATTTTCGGAAATTGAAAAGGTTTATACGGAAAGTTTTACGCTGCTAATGGCTATAGTTCTAAAGTATTAACCAGAAAATTATTTGACAATGATGTTGATTCGTTCAGGTCCTCTGATTCTCCCTTGTCACAAGAAAGACAAGGCAGCAATCAGAATTGATAAGAGTGTCATGAAAACACTCTGTATTGTTTAGTTGCAGTGGACTCTTATCCTGCTGCAGCTTAAATAGCCAGATACTCCTGCCGCAATTCTTCATCATCAAGCACTTCCTGAGCCAGACCATCAAATACCACATGGCCCATATCAATAATAATTGCTCTGTCAGCAAGACGTAATGCCGCAATCGCATTTTGTTCTACGATGATAGTGGTGATGCCAAGCTTTTTAATACTGTCCAGAATTCTTTCAATTTCGTGAACAATCACAGGTGCCAGACCTTCATAAGGTTCATCAAGCAGGAGCAATTTAATGTCTCTTGCCAGAGCCCGTGCAATGGCCAGCATTTGTTGTTCACCACCGGATAATGTCACACCCATTTGCTCACGACGTTCACCGAGACGTGGAAAGTGTTCATAAATACGTTCTATAGACCAGCCGATGGGTTCTTCAATCTGCGCCAGTTTTATGTTTTCTTCTACGGTCAGTCCGGCAATAATACAGCGATCTTCCTGCACTAAGGCAATACCATGCTGTGCTGCCTGATAAGACTTCATACTGTGGACAGGCTGATGATCCAGCCAGATTTCACCATGCTTTACCTGTGGCGATGAGGCTCGGGCAATAGAGCGAAGAATCGATGTTTTACCTGCGCCATTACGACCGAGAAGGGCAATAATTTCCCCTTCACGTACATCAAAATTAACGCCCTGAACAATATAGCTTTCGCCATAGTAAGAATGCAAATCCCAGCAAGAGAAAAATGCAGGGGCATTACCTGTATTAGAAATTGTGGGGGCCACTGGGGCGTGATCATGGATACTCATAAATGTGCTCCACCTAAATAAGCTTCCTGTACTTTTGGATTACCACGAATTTCATCCGGTGTGCCCGATGCAATAATGGTTCCCTGTGCCAGTACAGAAATGTGATCAGCAACACTAAAAACAACATGCATATCATGTTCAATAATAATTTTAGTCATGCCGCCTTCTTTAATTTTTTTCAATAGTTCAATAGTTTTATTGGTGTCATGTCTGGACATACCTGCAGTCGGTTCATCCAGCAGGAGTAATTTGGGATGTTGTACCAGACACATGGCTAATTCAAGACGTCTCTTATCACCACGAGACAGGCTGCCTGCATGAGTGTGCAGCTGCTTCATAAGACCAATATCTTCGAGAACAGAATATGCCTCACCTTCGACATCACTCTCATTAGACAAACTGCGAAAGATATTCATTTTAAATGCGCCTTCACGTTTAGCCAGGGCTGGAATCATCACATTTTGTAATAAGCTTAATTCAGGAAAAATTTCAGGTGTCTGGAAAACTCTTGAAATACCTGCCTGATTAATTTCATGGGGAGCCTTGCCAATCATGTTTTCACCATGAAAAGTCACCGTGCCGCTGTCCGGAGCAAGTTGTCCGATACAGACATTCAACATGGTTGATTTGCCCGCACCATTAGGGCCGATAATAGCGTGCACTTTACCTGCTTCAATCTCCAGATTGAGATCTTGCAACGCTTTAAGACCACCAAAGGATTTTTGCACATTATCAATTTTTAAAATGATATCACTCATAGTTAGTTCTTTTCCTTTTCTTACTTTGTGGTCTCAGGTGCAGTATCTTTGTCTAAGCCAGGTGATTCGTGCTCCGGTTTTTTTCTGGAAAACATTTTTTTGATGATGCCGATGCCCTCCATAATACCACCCGGTAAGAACACAACAATGAGGACAAACAGCATGCCTAATGTCAGGTGCCAGCCTTCACCAACAAAGGGAGATGTAAGCGCAACCATAATATTCGCCAGCCAGTCAGGCATAAAGGCATAAGCCTGATGTAATGCCTGATCATTGAGTGCCGAGAAAATATTTTCAAAATATTTAATAATGCCGACACCCAGCAAAGGGCCGATTAAAGTACCCACACCACCGAGAATGGTCATTAGCACCACCTCACCGGAAGCCGTCCACTGCATGCGCTCTGCACCCGCAAGCGGGTCGGTGGCGGCCATGAGACCTCCGGCCAGTCCTGCATACATGCCTGAGATGACAAAAGCAGTCAGCAGATAAGGCTTGGTATTGTAACCGGTATATTTCATACGGGTCTGATTAGATTTAATAGCTCTTAGTTTGATGCCAAAAGGTGAATGAAAAATTCTTTGTGAGATAAAAAAGGCAACAATTAATATCACTGCACAAACATAAAATCCTGAATAACCACTCATTGCAAAACCAAAGAAATCAGTCGATGGCAGACCTTCACCTGCCTCAGAAAAGAGACGATCAATGACTCTGGCATCACTTCTGGCGAGCTGCAGACCTGTTTCACCATTGGTAATGGGGGTCAGCACTGAATAGGCCAGATTATAAAACATTTGTGCAAAGGCCAGTGTTAAAATTGAGAAGTAAATACCTGACCGACGCAGCGTGATAAAACCAATTAACACGGCAAACAGCCCTGCCATCAAAGTACTGAATATAATGGCGGGTAAAATATTCATGGTCAGCAGTTTAAATGACCAGACTGCGGTATAGGAGCCTATGCCTAAGAATGCCGCATGGCCAAAGGAGAGATAACCCGTTAAACCAAATAAAATATTATAGCCCACGGCAAAAATACCAAATATAGCAAATTTTTGCAGCAGATCAGGATAGTTTGCGCCCAGTGGTTCTAACCACAAAGGCATGGTTAAGACGACGACTGAGAAAATCAGCATAACAAACATATCATTTTTTATTGTAGGTGCTTTCATA
>WTAX01000228.1 GCA_013139395.1 Gammaproteobacteria bacterium
ATCAACGCTGCACACCAATGATACACTCTCAGCGCTTATTCGTTTGCAAGATATTGGAGTGCCTCCCTATCTTATCCATTCAAGTATTATTGGTATTATGGCTCAGCGTCTGGTCAGAACACTCTGCCCCCATTGTAAAGCCAGGACTCATGTTGATGAGGATGTCTGGATTGATATGGTCAAACCCTGGAGAAGTGAACGCCCTAAAAAGATCTATAAACCAGTCGGCTGCCTTGAATGCCGAAATACCGGTTATCTGGGACGTATAGGTTTGTTTGAAATGTTACCTCTGAGTCGGGAATTTAAACATCTGCTTAGTCGTAATGCTGATATGGAACAGTTGCGTCGCCAGGCTGTTAAAGACGGCTATAAACCGTTGCGCCTCAGTGGAGCACAAAAAGTAGCTAAAGGTGTTACAACGGTTGAAGAAGTACTCAGAGTGTCACCTGCGCCAATGATGTAATTGGGCAGCCATGCAATCTAAGCCTTTTGGTATCTTATTATGCTTTTCCTGAATAGCATCTGAATTATTAAGGCGATTATAGTAATACTCCAGACAATAACTGCACCACTGGGTAAATCGATTATCGAAGAAAACATTAACCCCAATCCATATCCTAAAATGCCTACGCTATAGCCGATGATTAACGCTGCTTTTGCTTTATAATTATTACTAGCCAGAGCTGGAATAATAAGACTGGCAAAAACCAGATAAACGCCAACCAGTTGAACCGAGCTGGTTATAGCCAAAGCAAAAAGTAGATAAAATCCCATACGACTAAAGTGTTGTCTGAACTTAAACCATGCAATTAAAATGACTATTGTCATTAACGCAATTGGAATGAGTTGCTCCCAGGTAACCCAAAGAATTTGACCAATCAATAATTCTTTAAGATGCTCACCACCCTGAGGATTATTTGCCAATAACAAAATACTGGCTGTTGCAGATAAAATAAATGTCACACCTATCAGTGCTTCCTGAATTGATCCCCAAAATTTCTCCATCAAACTTAATATCCAGGCGCCGATTAAAGCACTGGTCAAAGCAGCCAATTGCACTTCCCATCCATGGGCCTGCCAACCCAATTGGCTGGCTAGAATAACACCCAGTCCGGCAATCTGTGCAATGGCCAGATCAATAAAAATAATGCCGCGTTTAAGTACCTCCTGTCCCAGTGGTACATGAGTTGCCACGACCAGCAGGCCAGCTATAAAAGCCGGCCCAAGGATACTTAAAGTCATTCCGTCAATGTTCATTATTTACTATCCAGAAGCTGATTTAAAATCCTTTCATACCACTGAAATAAGGTCTCATCACTGCTGACACTAAAGTCTAATGCAACTACAGGGATATGAGTTTTATGTGCCAGCCAGCGAACAGCTTTGTCATTCTGGTAGGTTGCATAAAGGATCATATCGGCCTGATTGTCTTTCAATTCAGCAAGGACCTGTGCTAAATGAGCACTGCTCGGTGCAATGCCGGGTTTGGGTTCTAGTGTTGCCACTCGTTCCAGGCTTAACCAGTTTTCAAGATAGACCCAGCTATTGTGATTAACAACAATTTTTTTACCCCGTAATGACTGGCTATGTTGTTCCCATTTTGTAATTGCCTTTGACCATGTATCCTTAAAACTGGTCCAATTTTTTTGATAATAGCTCTGATTATCAGGATCAATACGGCTTAACGTGCTAGCCAAAGCTTCAGCAATAAGCATAATTCTGTTCGGATCAAGATGAATATGTGGATTACCATCGGCATGAACATCCCCCTGACTGCGATCCAGTAACTTAGGCTTTTCCAGTAAAGTCACATGATCTGCGCTCATAAAATGGCCTGGTTGACCGGGCAGAATTTTTCCATTCCCCGATTTTCTCAACAATAGCGGCAACCAACCCGTTTCTAATTCTGCTCCAGTACAAATCAGAAGATCTGCACGGCGAGCTTTTGCTATTAAACTGGGTCGAGCCTGTATATGGTGCGGGTCCTGTAATGCTGTGGTCGCACTAAAAACATTGACCTTGCTGCCGCCTAAATTCTGCACCAGTGATGCCCATTCGGGCTCACAGGCAAAAACATTAATTTCTGAGTGACTATTGGATGCCCAGAGAGAAAAAATTAACAGCACAAATAGATGTGTTTTTATTTGCTTGTACATTCTTTAATTCTCCTAGAATTGGTGAGCGCCATGGCTGCCCAGACTATGGGTATATTGTAAAAAGATCTGGTTATCAGCATCTTCATAGGAATCATCGCGATTAAATTGCAATCTTATCCGACTGTATTCACTGGGCAACCATTCCAGCATTGCACTATAACGTTCTGGTGTATGTCCTTCATCATCCAGTCCTGCTTCAGCAAGGACATCATCATCTGAGCCTTTATTATTACTACTGAGTCGGTCATAACGAATACCCGTGCGCCAATGCGGTTTAAATTGATAGACAGCCTGAGCATACCAGCCATCCTGCTGGCCATCATAAGTTGAAACTTCTTCCGGTGGGCCACTATTGAGCATAGTGATATTTCCATCTTCACGACGATCAAAGTATTCGAACTGGAATTTGAAATTCTGACTGGTTGGATTGCCATTGGGAGCCCATTTATAAACCAGATCCAAAGAGCTGATCTTACTATCCCCTGAAAATGATGGGGTTTCTGTTGCTGCTCCCCCATGGCTGTGACCGCCACTGGTACGGCCATTGACATCATTTTCACGCCAGTGATTAAAGCCAAGTTGCCAGCTATGTTCTATACCGATGTCTCCACCAATATTAGCAAAAACAGTCCAGGCACCCACGCCATCATGATCACCACCTCCAGGAAAACGATCACCTCGAAATAATTCACTACCAACTTGCATAAATAAATCAGTTGGTGCCACATAAGTAATTTGTAAGCCATCATCACGAAGTTGATTGCCAAACAATCCCCGATAAATTAAAGGTGCGTCTGCAAAATCCCAGGTATGTTCATGCTGTTCGTTCAGATAACCAATGGCAGAATAAAAACGTCCAGCTTTTACTGTGAGTCCATTGCCTAGTCCCAGAGTTTGAATATAAGCCTCTTCCAGATCGGTTTCAGTTTCACCTTCATGGTCATGGATTGCCAATGTTGCCTTACCATAAAATTTATCATCAATATTGGCACTGAACGCTATTTCGGTATGACCGATTGAAAAACCGTCTTCACCTAAACCTGCTTCATTACCAAGCATAAAACCGGGTAACTCATAGGCATCAGGATCATTATCAAAGTCAGCATAACGACCGTCAAGAATAACACTGACAGCAGGATTAAAATTACTTTGTCCTGCACTTGAAGTGGATTTTGTGTTTTCAACTTTATCAACAATTTGCTCTACTTTTTGCTGTGCCAGCTGGGCATTTTCTTCTGATTGTTGCAATCTGTTTTCTAACGCATTAATGCGTTGTTCGTAGTCTTTTTTTAATGCTTCAACCTGTTTTCTGAGAGCTTCAATATCACTATCGGCCCACACAGGATTAATGTTTGATATAGCTGCAATTGTTGCAGCCACGATAAATTTTTTACGCATAAGAATCTCTTTCGTAATCAAGAAAAATCAGTTACAAACACTTAATATTTGTAACGGTGAAATAATTTGTAAAGTATTACGAAAAGAAAGGGGGGGCTCTAGCCTGGTAAACGCTTAGTGAAATAGATAATTCAGAAATGATGAAACAAATATGGGAGACATCATTTTTTATGACAGGTAAATCGATATTGTTAATAGCAAGCGTGCTGTCTGTTTGCTCTGCCGCAACGAAAACGTCACAAGACTCATGGGATTCATGAAAAGGATGTTCTTCAGCATGAACAAGCACAGCTAATTGTCCAATAAGCAAGAGAATACTTATCAAAGAAACGTATATTAGATTGTTCTTATGATGCTTCATTTATAATTGCTATGCGCTTTAACCGAATTAATTCAGATGGTTGCAGTTCCTGTTGAATTTTATTCTAAGGGCTCTATATGATAACAACTTTCATTATCATTACAAGGCGCATGGATTAAATTGGTATCTAGTTCAAATGTTCCTTTCATTATGGCACTGACTCTGGGTTGAGTAATTTCTAATAATAGAGATGTATAGAGCTGAAGGATAATATTGATTTTCTCAAGCTGAAATGAGACATTAGGGACAAGGTCATGTTCTGTTCTTATTGGCCCGG
>WTAX01000099.1 GCA_013139395.1 Gammaproteobacteria bacterium
GCCTTGTTCCTCAACAATATCACCGACCTTAGGGATTGTGCGTAAGCGACTGGTAATAAAACCACCTACAGTATGAGCCTCTTCTACAGGCAGTTTTACATATAAAATATCATTCACTTCAGAAATAGGCATACGACCGCCTAATATGTGAGAATGTTCATTTTCATGAATAATATAAAATCTACCTTTAGGATTATATTCTTCAAAATCATAACCGACATCAATTTCACCAACGACTTCTTCGAATACATCCTCCATCGTCAGGATGCCTATAGCAGAACCATATTCATCAACCACAACTGCCATATGATCATCTCTGGCCTGTAATTGCGGCAGTGCCTGATCAATTGTTTGCTTGGGTGACAAATATAATGTCGGACTGATGTAATCAGTTATGGGTTTATTTTCAAGATCCATTTCCATTAAATCCCAGGTACTCAGTGTTAACATACCTTTTACATTCGTAATATTGCCATGATAAACCGGTAAGCGGTTAAAACCATGTTTAATCACTATTCGAATGGCTTCTTTCATATCCCGAGTTTTATTAAAACCAACCACATCAGCTAAAGGTATCATTGCTTCACCCACGGTGGTGTCGGCAAAACGGATGATGCGACGTATACGCTTACGGTCTATAGTTGATGGATCACTGGCAGACTCAGAAAGATCCAGCAAAACTCGAATTTCTTCCCGGGTGATAAACATATTCTGCGGCGTTTCGCCGCCACCAACAATTTTAGTGGCAAAGCGGGCAACAGTACTAAAAATTATAATCAACGGATAAAAAACGTAAGAGAAAAATTGTAAAATATAAATTAAAAAGGGAACCAGAGTGTCAGCTTTTTGCTGAAACACACTCTTGGGAACTACCTCACCAAAAATAAGTAGTATAGGAGTAAGAACTAAAATAGAAATAAAATCACCTGATGAGCCAAACAGTTCAATAAAAACAAGAGTTCCAAGTGTCGAAATAATAACTGTCGCCAGGTTTGTACCAACTAATGTAGTCCCCAGTATTACATCAGGTTTTTTAAATAACTTTAAGACTAGCCTGGCACCTTTATTTCCCATTTTTGCCTGATGACGTAGTTTAAGCTTATCTGAATTCACCATGGCAATTTCAGAGCCCGAAAAAAAACCTTTCAGGATAAGAAAAAAAAGAATGATGAATAGTTCAACAGTCCAATCCATTATTTCTCCTCCTCTTGCACTTTATGGTATTTTTCAGTCATTTGATTTGTTTGCTCAGTTTCTGACAACTTATTTTTAATGTCCCTGTTGACGGCAGTGGTATCATCTTCTGATTCACTAACTTCTTGAACTGTTGTTGAAGCTTCATTTTCCATTTCATTTGATTGTTGCGATGATTGACTACGAGATAATTTACATACCCGAATTTTACTGATCCGTAGTCCTTTCACTTCTTTAACAGTAAATTTATAACCTTCATATTCTATAGAATCATTAATTGCCGGCAAACAATCAAATAAACGAAAGGCAAAACCTCCGATGGTGGTCATGACCGGATCTTCAATATCAAAATTTGTTAAGTTATAAAAATCGGTAAGACGCATATCACCAGGAACAATATAGCTATTATCATCTTCTTCTCTATAATATTCCATTCCTTCCATTGTTCCACTAATTTCACCAAAAATAAATTTTAAAACATCCTTCATGGTGATCAAGCCTAACACTTCACCATATTCACCTAAAATAATGGCAACACGAGTATTATGAGCCTGAAAGTAATCAAACATTTCATCAATTTTTTTAGTGGGCGGAACAAAGTCAGCTGGTTTCATGATCATATCCAGAGTTATCTTCTCTATCTCACCTCCGCCACGGATGAGCTTTAGAAGATCTTCAGAATGAATAAAGCCTATTACATTATCCCAATGTCCTTTATAGAGAGGAATTCTGGGATGTCGAAAAGCACGAAATTGTTCTATCAGTTCAGAGACAGGAAGCTCAGCATCCAAAAGATGTATGCGTGGACTCGGGGTCATAATACGCGAAATATCAGTTTCGGATGCTTCAAGAACATTATCAATTAAAATCCGTTCTGTGGCATCAATTATCCCGGTCTCTTCACCCTCTTCAAGCAGAGTTCTCAATTCATCGGGTTGAAGAATGTTTTTACGATCAACTTCATCACCCACAATTAAGGTCGTAATATGATCAGAGATAAACCGAATCACCTCGCGTAAAGGAGTAATAATAGCAATCCACCGGGGGAGAATTTTAGCCGTGACGCGTGAAGCAAATTTAACAGGGAAGTTAACAGCAATAGTCTTGGGCGTTACTTCACCGACTAAGAGTAATAAAGGCACCATAATAACAATATTAATCCAGCCTACATTTTGCTCTGCAAAAAACAATAATAAGATTGAAGTCATATTAACTGCTGAGGCAATGTTGACCAGTTCATTACCGCATAATATTGATATAATCAAACGCCGGGGTTCATCCAGCATTGCATGAAGGCTTTCTGAATCTTTATGACCAGACTGTCTTAGTTTTTGTAAATCAATACGGCTTAGAGAAAATAGAGCCGTTTCAGAACCAGAAAAAATAGCAGAAGAACCCAGTAAAATAATTTGAAATAAACAGCGTAATGTTAATTCCACATCATCTGAAGTAAAATTAAAAGACTGAAAAAATGTTAATAATTCATTCATAAAATTATATATTGTCTATGGTTATTATCTGTCATTATTTTTTAACTTCAGTGCTAACCAGTTGAGTCAATTGTTCAACGGGATAGGTTAAAGGATACATGTTTTTTCCCATTTGTACCATAACTCCAATTTTTTCAAGATTGCCGCCATAAACAATCGTGTGTCTGGATATTCCCCCTACATTTTCCCAAAGTGTTTTTTCATCATCCATAGGGGTATGTCCAACAATGAAAGGCGTATTTTCTCCCACATTAAGGCAACGACGTAATTTTTTTATATCACTTTTATTATAACCCGACATACGGTTTGAAGTTTGCAGACGTCTGGAAATCAAATCTTTAATTAACTTAGGATATTTTTTTATATTAACTAATGCATGCAAGTTAACCGCAGAAGTGGGAGGGCCTGCATGGCAGCATATAAAATGCTTAGAATAAGCTAAATAAGGAAGGTTATCATAGAAACGCTGCATTTCTTTCTTATAGATTTTACCACGAGATTTTTTTAACTGCTTTTCCCAGAATAAACCTTGTGGAACGCCTTTTTTTCCAATTTCTTCAGAAAAGCTGTCATGATTTCCCATAAGATAAAAAACATGCTCTGGAAAGCGTACTTTTAATTTAAAAATAATATCCATAATGTTCATGGAACTTTCCATTTCTTCATATTGTCCATCAATTTCCGGGTGTACAGCATCACCTAAAAAGATTAAACAGGCTTCCCCGCTTTCAAGTGCTGATAAAAAATTATTTTGGCTTAATAATGTCAGCAGGTTGTCCAATTGAGTATGTAGATCACCAATAATAATACTATTCAATTTATCCGGAATAGAAAGGACGCCTCCAGGCTGATCATTAATATCCTTTTCCCGATAAACTTCATGTTCCATGATATGGTTAACTTTGTGAATAAGATTTAATGCTTCTTCAGCGGACAAAATTTCCCTGGGATCGCCTATTATTTTCGCTAGGCGTGTTACTTTTTCACTTCTCCATTTATTAATTTTGTTGAGTTTTTTTTCTTTTAAAAGAGGGGTAATACAACTTCCAGTTTCAGGATGATGGCATTTAAAAACTAATTTACCGTCATTATTAGCGATGCTTAATTGTTGTTCGGGAAGTTTTTTTGACGTATTTAAAAAAGCATATTGTTCAGCATTATCACTACCCAATATAATTTTATCATCATCACTAAGTCGTAAAAAGCCACTAATCCTGGAGTAATAAGTATCTGGATCAAATAAAATATAGTTTGGTTCTGAGAATTTATCCTGTTGTTCATCTAGAGGAAGTTCTGGATAAAGATGCAATACATGTGCGTCCAGTCCTACATGAATTTGCAGTGGATAATTTTCTAGTGGAAACATAATCTTTTTTTTAGGTAATTTATAAGTATCTTTGAGATCGATTTTCTCACATTGTTCAAGATCAGAAAAAGCTGTTTTAATTAATTTTAAAAGGCTCTTACGTTTCTTTGCAATAGTTTTTGCCATGCTAAATTTCTCTAAAATAACATTATTTAAATAATAATACGTAGTGGTTCACTCTGATTGCCTTTACGAATATAGACATAAAGTCCCTGTTCCGTAAGGTATTGAGCTGCGACCTGGTAAATATGCAATTGTTGTTCAATCTGACTCAATAGAATGTCTTTATCAACATAATGTGAGCCCGATTTAGCCCTTTTTTGGCGCCACTTTAGTATAGTTTCTGCTGGTGGAAGTATAAATTCAAAGGCATATCGTTTACGCCAATCTACCGACCAAAAATGTCGTTTAACTGGTGGTATGCAAATTCTGTCAAAATCCAATTGTAACGGTGGAATTGCTTCAAGCCATTGTGGTTCAAATACAGCCAGAGCTTCTTTAACACCTTTAAAAGGAAAACCCAGGTGTATTTCTCTTGGTCTAAGGGATAAGCTTTGTGCTGTCCACCATTTATTCATGGAGAGATTAACATAACCCTCCTCAGACCAACCACCCAGGTTTCTGATCAAAGTGCTCTTCCCTGAGCCTGGCGGGCCTGTTACCAATAAGGCCCTGAACTTAAATTCGCTCGGAAATACAATACCCTTAATTGTCTGAACATCAGTAAACGGTTCAGTTTTTAAGCAGAACATTTATGAAGTACCAAATATTCCTTTAAAAATGAAGAAGAAAGTAGCAGCAAGGATTGCCCCAGCAGGTAAGGTAACTACCCAGGATACAACAATGTTACCAATCACTCTAAGATCCAGAGCACCAATACCACGAGCCAGTCCTACTCCCATCACTGAACCAACAGCAATTTGCGTAGTTGATACAGGTAATCCTGTTTTAGAAGCAACAACAACAGTAATCGCCGCTGCTAAAGTCGCACAATAACCACGAGTTGGCGTTAATTCAGTAATTTTTGTACCGATGGTCTGCATGACTTTATAGCCCATAGTCGCCAGTCCAATCACAATACCTGTTCCACCTAGAAATAATATCCATAAAGGTAAGCCGGATTTTTGAGTGACCACTCCATCATTTGAAATAATATCAACCACAGCCGCCAGCGGACCGATGCCATTGGCAACATCATTGGAGCCATGAGCAAATGCCATCGCACAGGCGGTAAATACCATCATTGGCAAAAATACTTTTTCTACGCTGGCAAAATGAAAGTCTTTATCAGCAGTTTCATCAACAGTGACTTTATTTATCATATAACGCCCTATGAGCGCACAAATGATACCAAAGATTGTGGCTGCCACGATACTTTCAATGACTGTAAATTCAAGTTTTAAATGTTTTAAACCTTTGAACATGGTGACTAGTGAAACGATCCAACCCACCAGAAAGACATACATCGGCCCCCATTTTTTAGCATTGTGAAATGGATTTTCGGTATTAATAATTAATTTTCGAATGCTCATCATCAACACATAAGCAATACCTCCACCGATAAGTGGCGAAACAAGCCAACTGGCAACAATTTTTCCAATTTTACCCCAGTGAACAGCATCCATCCCCATACCCACGACAGCAAATCCTACTATAGCACCAACGATGGTGTGGGTAGTTGAAACCGGCCAGCCCCGGGTTGAAGCAACCATTAGCCAGATCCCGGCCGCCAGTAATGCCGCCAGCATACCATAGACCAGTATTTCAGGCGTCCCGCTGATAGAGCTGGGGTCAATGATCCCTTTACGTATTGTTTTGGTGACTGTGCCGCCCGCGATAAATGCACCTGCAAATTCAAATATTGCGGCAATAACAATCGCCTGCTTAACAGTAATTGCACCAGATCCTACCGATGTTCCCATGGCATTGGCGACATCATTAGCACCAATTCCCCATGTCATGTAAAAGCCGAAAATAATGGCCATGATCATAAAGACCGTGCCCCATTCTGAAATAATTTCCATTATAGTTACCTAATTTAAAGATTAAAAAAATTGATTAAATTTTATAAGCACGCTATTTGTACTACTTAGCGATTAAAAGACGCATTTGATTACCAACATCCTCAGCATGGTCACCCAGATTTCCAATCCACTGAATCATCTGATACCAGAACATAACAGTTACCGGCTTCATATCATCTTCCTTTGAAAATAATAACTGGACTAAGTCACGACCCATTTGATCGGTTTCATCTTCAATGGTGCTTAATTCCTCAACCATAGTTTCAACGTCTGATGCCTCACGGCCACGGAAACCTGTTTCAATTAATTCATCAATTCGTTCTACAATAGTCGCTGAATGCAGACAGGCATCAACACAGCGTTGTACTAACGCCTTAAGTGGCTCAACCATTTCTTCCGGCACGGACATCTTTCTTTCCATCATTAAGCCGGCAATATCCTGAGCAGTATCTGCAATATTATCTTGAAGTCTTAATAAATCTAAAAGATCTCGTCTATCGACAGCCATAAATAAACTTCTCGGTAAATGAATACGTAGTTCATCAACCAAAATATCTGCTTCTTCTTCCTTGGCAAATATTTTTTCTTGCTGGGCTGTGAGAGCTGCTTGATCTCCTGCAATAAGAGTATCAAACAGTAACGGCACTTCTAACACACACTCTTTAACAATACCCATATGTGTCTGTAATGCTTTGAAGGGAGATTTTCCAAACATGATAGCAATTTGAGGTTTTTTACGCATTTTTTTTTCCGTATTTAAGAGAGAAAAGAAATTTAAAGGAGTACTTCTTTATTAATATACTTGACATTGGATTTATTACAATGACACGCGTCAACACTTATATTGATTCTGAATTCAGGTGCTTAATTAAAGAGTTTTTTAACACTTATAATTAATTTGTATACTGTAATTTTTTTGGATAAAATGCAGCGGGATAATACTGAGGATTATTTAATGAAACACCACGTTTAATCAAACTCAAACATCCAGCCTTAATTGCATTTATAGTAATACAAAACCTACACTATAGGTCACATGACTACAAAAAATTCATGAAGCTCAATCAATGACAATAAAAAAAATGCCATTCATCCCTCGGGAAAATTAAGTGAATAAAAGTAAAACTAATTTGTAACTATTCGCACGTGTTTCTTAATGAACACTGTTAAGCCGAAGAGTTAATCCTCTTTTTTTAATTTTTTAAGGGCTTCTATACCCTTTTTTCTTTGTGCATGAACAACTGCTATTTCTTTTTTTAACTGCTTACGATTTTTTTCAGTTTTTTCGTTTTTAAGTTCATTCTTAAGAGAGTTTTCTTTTTTCTTAAGTTTCTTTAAAACATCCTTAAAACATTTAGTATGTTCGTATTGTTTTTCTTTGTCGGCAGATAGAAATCTTTTGACAATTTTTAACAGCTTAGGTGCTCTCATAGCATGCCTCTAATTTTGATTAGTCTTTTTGTGAATCCAGAATTTCTTGCATTTCACTCTCATCAAGTGCAAGACTGCGTTCTACTGCTTTCATATCCAAATCACCTGTTGCGAATAAAACCTCACCCATTTGTAATAGATTTTTTATGATATTATGTGAGTAAGTTGTATCATTCATCAGGGAAGTAGCCATTTCAGCAGTGATTTTATTTTCATGGATCAGCACTTCGAGTACACCATTTGATGTTGTATCATTCATCTTCATTTCCACCTTGAGGTTATCAAGTGAAAGAATATCACCGCCGCCCTTGGCTGCTTCAAGGCTTCGCAGTACAGTCATCAAGTGTATACGGATGTTATTGTATTCATCGCGAATATATTGATTATCCGAAATAATATAGGCTGACAGATTCTTATGTAGATGTTTGGTATCTTTAATGGCTTCAACGATATCTCTGCCGACAGCGCGCAGCTCAAATAATTCATTGCTCTGCTCCGGTGTCATCTGTGTTTGTGCCCGACTGATAAACATAACAATATCACTATAAAGTCCCTTCACATTACGGTTATATTCATCATCAATATTAATAGCAATAGGCTTGTTCGTATCATTGATAATCTCGTTAGAGTCTTTGTCAGATAGAATATCATGGCGATGCAGACTTAAGCTATGGGCGATAATAGCAAAAGCATTATCATACAGATGTATCATTTCCTTACGAACTGACTCAATAGTGACATCTGGAATATATTCAGCGGCCTCAGACAAATATTTTGGCATTGCCACAGTAATCGCCTTTTCTGGCATAACACGGGTAAGAAAAGTCACTAAGTGATTAGTGAAAGGTATCATTGCTAAGATACCAATAGTATTAAAAATGGTATGGAATACGGCCAGTTTTAGCGTATAGTCATCTGCAGCAATACCGACAGCACTGGAAAAAATATCGACTGCTGCCATAATCTGGTAAATAAATGCAATAGCAATAAAAGCAGTGACTAAATTAAAGATAAGATGCGCGCCAGCCAATCTCTTACCCTGTACATTTGAGCTCATAGAACCGATGATTGCAGTAATTGTTGTACCCACATTTGCACCAATGGCTAAAGCCAGACCATTTTCATAAGTAATTTGCTGAACTGACAGAGCGGTGATAATAATGACCAATGTGGCGTGACTGGATTGCATTATGACCGTTGCAGCAATACCCAGAAAAGCAAACAAAAAGAGTCCGGGATAACCATCCACAGCAAAAGCTTTCAGGTCAATAGTTGTTCTGAATGCTTCAAAACCTTCTTTCATATGATGGATTCCGAGGAAAAGAAATCCCAGGCCTGCCAAAATATAACCAATACCATTAAGGTGCTTTGATTTTTGAAAGACTAAAATGATGCCAAAAACCAGCATCGGCATTGCATAGGCAGAAATTTTTACCTTGAGGCCAAAACCGGCAATCAGCCAGGCACCCGTGGTGGTACCAAGATTAGCACCAAAGATGATACCAATACCTGCAGCCAGACTGATCAG
>WTAX01000397.1 GCA_013139395.1 Gammaproteobacteria bacterium
CGGTGTTCATATAACCGCCATTGTCATAACAGATATAGAGGACATCATCATTGCGATCAAACATGCCTGACAGACAGGCAAAACCAATATCGGTTGTGCCGCCATCACCACCTTGAGCGATGACACGAGTTTGATTATCTCCTTTTGCTTTAAGTGAAGCAGCAATTCCCGCAGCAACTGATGCCACATTACCAAAAAGTGAATGTACCCAGGGTATTGACCATGCGGTTTCAGGATAAGGTGTGGTAAAAACTTCAAGACAGCCCGTTGCATTAGCTGCAATTATTTTATTATCAGTCACTCGCATTGCAGTATCAAGTGCATAGCGAGCACCCAATGCCTGACCACACCCCTGACAGGCTCGATGCCCTGAATCAATTGAATTAGAACGCTCTTGTGTGGCTTGTACTGTACGGTACTCTTCATCAAGTAAGCGGTTGCCTACCGTAAATGTGCCCGTTTGATAAAATTTAACTGTTTGCTGTTCAGAATTTGCATGTGAACTCACTTCTGTTTCAGTCATTATTAGTGTGCTCTATCTATAAAAAAGTAAAAAGGTAAAAAATAAAATAAGTAAAAAGTATGAATCAGGTTTAATGAGTTTTTGATGCCGACACGACACCCATATCACGTAAAATATTTTCCGCTACCGGACCTGATGATTGTTTCTGCTGCTGACGTTTTATTTCTCTGACAACCGTACTGCCTTCAAGATCCATAAAGACCTCTGATTCTAATTCACCATTTTTAGCATGTTCAACAATTCTACGTAATGATTTTTTGGTAATAGTACGACCACCCAGGCCGCCGATAACTGAGCTGATCTCCATACCCTGAATATCGGCATAGCGTTGCGTTGCCATATGTATTTCACTGGCTAAAATACCGCCCATACCTACAGCAAAACTCTTTTCAAAGACAATCACCTGTTTAACATTTTTTAGCGCATTACAAATGGCATTCGCTGGAAAGGGCCGAAAAGAACGTAAACTTAATATTCCAACAGAATAACCTTCATCTCGTAGATCATTCACCAGATCCTGCATGGTGCCGACCACCGAACCCATGGCGACAAAAACAATGTCAGCATCTTCGGCAAAATAGGATTTCACCAGCCCGCCGGAATCACGGCCAAAAATTTCTGCAAATTCTTCAGCCTGTTGTTCGATAATACTCAGGGCTTCCTTTTGTTTATGGTGAGCAAGATAGCGTACTTCTGTAAATGCATCAGGTCCCACCATAGCACCAATTGATAAGGGAGAGTCTGTGTCGAGTTTTTGCCGGGGAACAAACCTGGGTAAAAACTGATCAACTAATTCCTGCTCAGGCATATCGACCCGGGTAATGGCATGGGTCAAAATAAAGCCATCCATATTGACCATGACGGGCAAGCTCAATGCCTCTGCCAGTTTGAATGCCTGAATATGAACATCAACGGCTTGTTGATTACTTTCCACAAAAAGTTGAATCCAGCCTGCATCTCTGACGGACATGGCATCTGAATGATCATTCCAGATATTAATAGGTGCACCGATGGCGCGATTACCCAGTGTCATTACAATAGGCAGACCAAGACCAGATGCATTATAAACGGCTTCCATCATATATAATAAGCCTTGACTGGCCGTTGCAGTATAAGTTCGAGCACCCGCAGCAGATGCGCCAATACAAAAACTCATGGAAGCAAATTCAGACTCGACATTTTCATAAGCACAATTTTTTAACTGACCGCTTTTAACCAGTGTACTTAAATGTTCAACAATATGAGTTTGCGGTGTAATTGGATAACATGGAACAACGTCTGGACGACAAAGTGCAATGGCATTTGCAACGGCAATTGAACCGCTTATCTGGTGAAGCATAAATTAAGCTCCTTGTTGTTGTTCTTGTTGTAAAAGTTTCATAACAAAATTGTATCCTGCTGTGGTAGCAATAATATTAGGCTCAGCTATTTTTTTTGGAAATTTTCCACGAATTGCACTTTCAAGAGCGGGTATTTTAACCATGTGACTTAAAGCCGCAAAGGCACCCAGCAGAACCGTATTTGGTTTAGCTTGTTTGATATATTTAAGAGCGAGTTCTGTCGCAGGGAGGATCATGACATGATTTTTGGGGTATTTAGATGATATTTCCTCAATTCCCAGTTCTTCTATAGACTTGGAACTATTAATAAGAAGATAACCATCTGTTTTTGCACCTTCAAACACATTAACAGCCTGGAATAATGTTGGATCCTGAATGATCAGCATATCGGGTTCCATTACCGGCTCTCGTATTGTAATATTTGAATCACTAATACGAGCAAAAGCCTGAACGGGTGCGCCCATTCGTTCCGAACCAAAACTGGGAAAAGATTGAGAATATTTTCCTTCTTCGAAAGCAGCAACAGACAAAAGTTCAGACGCTGATACAACTCCCTGCCCTCCGCGTCCATGAATACGGATTTGAAACATAGTTCATCCTATATAAAAAATAATTTAATCTGTAAAAATAACAAAACATTATTACAAAATGAAGACATATCTAATTTATTTTTTCGATATGCTTGTACGCCTTAGCTCTGATCTCACAGAGCTTTTGCTTTAAAAAACTCTGGTTTTCCCTTTAAACCTGCACTCTTATAATCGCTTAACAGTATAGTAGTAATTATAGAAGTTTGCATAGCAAAACAATGCTGAAGCCCGTAATAGAGATAATCATAGAGTTTTCTTAAGGATATTTGATGTGTTTTTCCTGAAGTCTCATACAGCCAGTCACTAAAAATTAAAAATCGTTCAAAAGCCTGATCAGCCAATAGTAATTTAAGTGACTGTGTAAAATTATCCGAGTTGGCTATCAGCTCCCAATAGCGGGCAAAGCGTGTCATACGCTGCACTAAATTAAAATCAACACAGTCTGTGGCTAAAATGCTATAAGGTGCTGATGGTTCAAATTTTAATTGAAAGGCTTCAGTGTGACGAATAACAGGCGTTCCTCTGAGACGCTTTAAAATACCCAGTTGAATATCCTGAGGCTTTAATTTGTAGAGCTGATTAAATCCATGAGCAAAACTATCAAGATCTTCACCCGGCAAGCCAAATATCAGATCGGCATGAATATGTGCTTTAGAATGATTTCTCAACCAATTCATATTTTCTATGGTTTTTTGATTATCCTGCTTACGGCTGATTAATTCTTGTACTTTTGAGTTAAAAGTCTGCACACCGATTTCAAACTGCAAGCTGCCAGATGGAAATTTCATGATAGTTTCTTTTAAGCTATCAGGTAATCTGTCGGGAATGATTTCAAAATGTAAAAAAAGGTTTTCATCAATTCGTGCTAAAAAAAACTCCAATATTCTTAAACTGGTTTGTGCTTTAAGGTTAAAGGTTCTATCAACAAATTTAAAATTACGGGCACCGCGTTGATACAAATGATCCATTTCAGTCAGAAAAATATCAATATCAAACGGCATGGACGTTTTATCTAATGCCGACAAGCAGAACTCACATTTAAAGGGACAACCTCGTGAAGCCTCTACATACAATACCCGGTTTTTTATATCTTCATCGGTATAATATTGATAGGGTAATTTGAGTTCATTCAGTAGCGGTTCTTTAAAACGAAAGACTTTATCATTGGATTTTTTATCCAGTATATCGTGACAAAGACTGGCAAAGGCCTTATCTGCCGCACCTGGAATTAAGTGGTCACATAAATTAAAAATTACCTGTTGTTCATATTCATAACTGACTTCAGGCCCGCCAATAATAATAGTGATCTCAGGAGCAATAATTTTTAACAGGCTAACCACTTTGGTGGTGTGTTCAGTATTCCAGATATAGACACCAAAACCAACAATTCTGGGCTTACGCTGGATAATTTTTTCGACAATATCAGCAGGTCTTAAATGACTGGTGAACTCCACTATGGTGCTGCTTGACTGTAAGAGGTTAAGGTTAGCGTATAAGTA
>WTAX01000382.1 GCA_013139395.1 Gammaproteobacteria bacterium
GTTTGTTGTTCAATAAGGTGAGCATTATAACCATGATCAATAATTGCATTGACTACATCACTGGGATTGCCCCCAATAACCTGTGCTTTTTTTTCAATTAAATTCACAGAGCCTGAGGTCACCCCTGAGACTGACATGATTGTTTTTTCAACTGTGGCAACACAACTTGAACAGGTCATGTCATCAATACTAATATTATAATAAGCATCAGAAATAACGGTATTATCAGGATTAAGCTCAGCTATATCATATTCAGTTTCAATATTGGATAGTCTGGAATCAGTTGAACAACTTTCAGGTTCATCAGTAAAAGGAACAGTTGGATACCCTGCATCATTTATCGCTTCTATAATTATATGAGGTACACCACCTACGACAACTGCAGTCCCCTTTTCAAGATTTACTTCAATTGATTCAACATCGCTGACATTTAAAGCAGCTTTTTTAACTCGATTAACACAATGCATACAAGTCATATCATTAATACGAAGTTGATATGAATTATTAGTATGGTTTTTCATAAATTACCTGTTATGGATAAAGGGAATGATGGTAAAAGTGGATGCTGTTGTTCTTAAATCAGAATAATCATTTTCTTATAATGTCGGTATTTATGCAATAATACCATTTTGTAAAAAATCAGAATGGCTTGAATTTAATCTTGATCTAAAAATTCAGGTCTTTTTATTACCTGCTGGTGACGAAAAAGATTAACAAAGTTGATGATAAAATTTATTAATCTATCATTGAAATCCTGTAATATCATCTGGTTATATGATTTATATAACAAATAACCTTAACTGTAAATTAAAGTGAGAGCATGAAAATAGTTTGCCCTGCTATAGATAAAATAGATTAATCTGAAATTTATACCACAAATAAATATTGATTTATTATTCTTGCTTAATTCGGTCAATCATTTGAGACCATAGTTTTATAATATTTTTTTCATCAGGCACTGAATTATTATTACCTTTTAACCAAAGTCCCTCATCATTGAAACTAAACATATATTTTATATCCGGGCGGTTGGATTTTTTTGAGATCTCTTTGCGCATATTATCAAGAACAAGCGGCTCCGAAGTTTTGTCTGGATAGTAAAATAAAACCATATGTCCTTGATGATTATCCAAAATGACATAAGTCACTCTTAACTGTTCTTCCGGGATGTCCATTGCTAGAAGTGTAAAATATTTTGCAATTGAAAAATCTTCACAATCCCCTGAATTTTTAATTAAGCTTTCAATGGGGGTTGCCCAATAATCTTTTTTGTTCCATATTTCCTTATCTTCAGCCCACTTCATCCTGTTAAAAAAATCATTAACTAATTTAAGCTTTTCATCAGTCTCTTTTCCAAGATTATGAAAAATCAACTTTTCCCATTCATTAAAGCGTTCTGTTGCCTTTTTATCATGTTTAACATTTATTATTTGATTTGCTTGTGACAGTAAGAAATCATTTTTACTGGCGAAGCTGTGATTGCTAAAGAAAAAAACAATCAATATAAACAAATAAACGAGGGGAGAAAGAACATGATTTAAAAATTTTATCATCATTACCACATGTATATGTTTAAATTAAAAAAAATAAAGGAGATATCTACTCAATAGATCAATATCTAAAGAGCAATTCATTTTAAGGAGAGGTCATCAATAGGAACGTCCAGTTTGTCCCTTTGTTTTCCTGATTACATCTCTTTGTTGATGCCGGGTTAATTTAGAATGCCCTTTCTTTCCCTTTTTTTTCCAGACTGCATCTCTTCTCTGATGCTCATGGCGATGATGCCGAGTTAATTTAGAAACATCCCCTGCATGAGCTGCTTTAGCTTTTTGTTCTGCTCGTTTTTTTTCTTCAGCATTTCTCTTTGCAGTTTCAAACTCACGCTTTTTGTTATCGTAATAACGTTTATTAAAATCATTATTAAAAGCTCTGACTTTTTCCAATGCATGATTAATTTTTTGTTGTTGTTCTAACGAGGTTTTTTTTATTTCAAACACTTGTTTGAGCTTTTTTTCAGAATTGGGGGTGTCAGTAAACTCAGTCACATTATGTTGATTCTTATACTGGTATATTATTTGACTATGATTATTGGCAAAAGAAGCATTAATACTGAATAAGATCAGAAAAATCCAATAAGTTTTCATAAGTATTCATCCTTTTATTATTTAACAAAATGAATATCATTACAAATTAGACAATCCATTTTTGAGTTAGTTTAAATAATATCAAGCAGGATAATATGCCAATTATGATGTGAATATATTTATTCAAAATATTTGTTTGATTTTTTATATTCATCTTATGGAAATATGATAAATTTATCAGATAATGTTGTTCGCATAAAAACACTTAAAAAATATCAGAATTTTTATGCGAAAATATCTATTTTGTTATTGAAGCTGATATTCTCCAGCTGTTTGATCCCAGATAAAAACAGCACTGGATTGTTTTCCAGCAGCTGGTGGATTGTTTTCCAGCTCCTGTAATGCTCTGGAAAGCGTTAGTTTGGCATTAGAATTAAAATCAGCAGGATTAACCCACTGTTCATACGCTGTACTCCAGACCTGCTTGCCGGTATCCTCAATAATGGTTACCTCCTGCTCTTGAAGAGTAACGTTCTCAATTGGGAATATATCGTCAATAGCAGGATCGTTATAGAATGCATCGGCGTTAGCATTTATTGAAAAAGAAGCAGTAATAGCAATAAGTAATGGTGTAATTGTTTTCATGATTTTATCCTTTTAATATATCTGTTGTTAATGGAAAGACATGTTTATATTTCTATCTTTCTATGGATAAAGTATACGCTAAACTGTATTACACGAGCCTTACACCAACATTAAATTTTCGTAATAATTAATATCTAATCATGCAGCGGACTTTTCTTATAATGAGTAACTTTTGTTAGTCGCTCACCCATATGATTTCGGTTCCAGCCAACCTTTATGTAGCTGCCTTCACTTAAATTATTAGGTAATAAAAAACTAAACTGAACACCTTGTTTCAACCGCCTTAGATTTAAGCTTGAAGAAAAGTTAACAGCACCCTCTGCAACCACCTGGTCATTGACATCAAAAACAATGTAATCAATATGACCTGGTAATACATGTGAATTATAGGCGCGACGTTTTACAATGCCACTGAGTACTAGTTGATGGGAATGTCGTTCAATTTTAATTTTTGAAATTCGTACTTTAGTTGGTTGGTATAATATATCAACAGGATAAAGCAATTGAGCATTGACCATTTGCTGTGTTGAGATCAAGCTTGTTATAAATAATGTATATACAGCTATTCTATTTAATATTTTCATGTAATAATCCTCTTAAAAAAATTGAAAGATAAATAAAAACTGCTATTATTTATTCGTTTTCAAATTTTTATGCTGCTCGATTTCCGGATGCATGGGACAAGTATAAATGGCTGATTTATCCTCTGGCGGAGCGACATTGACATGCTCATCGTGCTGATGAAGATATTGCTTTGGTGACTGCTGGAATTTATGCTGACAGTGTTCACTACAGAAATAATAGGTCTCACCATCATGTTCTATTTGAGGTGATGAGTCTGCAGTCACTGTCATGCCACATACTGGATCAGTTTTCATTGCTGTGTCCTTATCATTAAATGTTATGAAATAAGGCTCAAACTGTTTATTTTTTCTTTTCCATAAAAAATTTCATAATCAAAGCTTACATTAAATAAGTTTTTATAAAAAAATTATTTACATATAACCTGGAAGCAGGTACACCGATGCTTTCGTGTACCTGAATTTTTCAAAAAATTATTTTGCTTGAATGTTCTGTTTAGCTTTTTGTAATTCAAGCAACTCCTTCAATAATGCTTCAATATTAGCAAGATGTTTTTCCATCTGGTACATATGCTGCTGTTTTTGTGCCATCATGGAGTGCATCATCCCCTGTCGATTAGCCATCATCTGCATACGCCTCTGTTGATTACCCATCATCGGCATACCACCCTGCTGATTACTCATCATCTGCATACGTCTCTGTTGGTTTCCCATCATCGGCATACTACCCTGCTGATTGCCCATCATCGGCATACCACCCTGCTGATTGCCCATCATCGGCATACCACCCTGCTGATTGCCCATCATTGGCATACTACCCTGCTGATTACCCATCATTGGCATACCACCCTGCTGATTGCCCATCATCGGCATAGTTGTTGTCGTGGTGGAGTCTACTTGGTCAGAAGACTGTGTTGATTGGCTCATATCTGCATAAGTAGCCAATGATATGGCTGAAATGAGAGTTGAAGTTATTAATGCTTTAACAAATTTCATTAGATTCTCCTGTTATTTTAAACATCCTAAACATTAGTACTTTGCTATACAGTTTAAAGTTTCTTTGTCCAATGGTTATATGGTTAGTATACTCAATATCACATTACAAGAGCCTTACACAAACATTACATTAATGTAATGTTTGTGTAAGGCTATCGTAATCAAATCATGTGATAGTATTTTTAAAAAAAATTTAGAGATTACTATAGGTTGAAATGTACTTATTTATAAATTATGCTGAATTTTAATTCTGCCGTTAGGTGATATTTTCTAAAAAAATCATATTTTGATAGATATGAAAGCTAGTCAAAAACATATAATTTAGCCTTGGTTGTTGTGGATTAATTGTTATGAAAAATAGAATTACTTACTTTTTTATCAGTATTTTATGCTGTTTTATTTCAGCCGTAAGTGCTGGAGATGATTTTGTCGAATTTGAGAAAGAGATCTTTTTCAATCACACAATATTAAAAAAAATTCCGAATAATATAGAAAATGAAAACTATCTAAAGCTTAATAAAGACGGTATTAAGGTTTATGTCTATAGACATAAAGATTCTGATTTTTGGGTATTTAAATCTTCTACTGATATCAATGCATCATTAGATAGTATTTTGGCAGTAATGTTTGATAATAATTCTGGTGAGATGTGGATTGATGCCTGTAAAAAATCATTTCTAATTAAAAAAATCAGTTTCAATGAACGTTACCATTACCATGTTTTTGATATTCCTTTTCCATTTAACGATCGTGATTTTATCTTCCATTCTACATTAAAACAAAATCCTTTAGACAAGTCAGTCACCATAAAAATGTTTTCAGCTTATGACTACTGTTATGATAAACAAATTATTCAATGCGATGAGGTTAATCAATCTAAACTTGTAAGAGTGGTTAAATCCTTTGGTGCATTTAAACTGGCACCAAATAAAAATGGCACAAAAATCACCTGGATACAAGATTCTGATCCTGCTGGTAACCTGCCGAGTTGGCTTGTTAATCAATTGGTTGAGAATACGCCTTACCGGACTTTCAAAAATCTTAAAAAAATTGTACAAAATAAAAAATATAACGATGCAAAGTTAATATATGATGCTAATGGCATGGCTATTGATCTTAAATATAG
>WTAX01000509.1 GCA_013139395.1 Gammaproteobacteria bacterium
TCCTCTTCTATCTCATTCAATAAGGATTCAAGGTGATCTTCAAATGCTTTTCGGTTCATCAAACTGGTGAGTGGATCATGAGTAGCCTGATAGGTAAGTTTTTGTTTTAGTTTGTGAGCTTCAGTGAGATCTCGTAGATATGCAGTAAAAAAAATATCCCCATCACTGATTTGTACAATTGCAAGTTCAACTGGAAACTCATGACCATCAGCATGAAATGCCACTGTTTCAATACGAGTGCCAAGAATAGAGGGCTTTCCTGTTTGCAGAAATTGTTTTATTCCGGCTCGATGTTTAT
Source organism: Gammaproteobacteria bacterium (assembly GCA_013139395.1). Taxonomy (GTDB): domain Bacteria; phylum Pseudomonadota; class Gammaproteobacteria; order GRL18; family GRL18; genus GRL18. The sequence continues at coordinate 299 of WTAX01000509.1, forward strand.
CCCTTAATGCAGGTGGAATGATCAAATTAGCAAGTTCGTATCCAATCATATTGCTGCGTTGATAACCAAAAGTTTTTTCTGTAGCAGGATTAACTTCAGTAATAATACCACTTGAATTAATAGTAATAATACTATCCAGTGCAGAGTCCATTATGGCCTTATTGTGTGATTGACTTGAGGCCAGTTCATTTATGGCTTTTTCTTTATCACTCATTTGTCGCTTCAAATGAAAAAAAGCGAATGGAAGACCAATAGCGCCAATGCACCAGACAATAAAAAATAGTTGAATATCATTCCAGTTATCTATTTTTTGTTGAGCAAGAAACTCCTTCATCGGTATAGAAATAGTAACACCACCGCCAATATCATTCGTTTTACCTGATAGTTCCAGATGACAAAGCAGACAACCTCTCTTTAAAGGCAGGGGTTGAATTAAGCGCAGGAAAGGTTCACCCTTAATGTGAGTAAATTCAAAGACTTCCTGAACACCTTGCTCAAATTGCAATAAAGCTGATTTTTCCCAGGCATCGGGTTTATTATCAGGGTTAATGGGTAATAACTTGGTCACTCGACCTGAAATACCATAGAACTTCTTGTATTGTTGCCCCAGTTCACGAACAATCCTGGCAGGATTGATCAGTGATAATTTAATACCCGATGGGGTCGTAATATCACGATCTGTAATGTGTGAGAGATAAGGGTCTGGTTGATATTTATCACCGACCGGAATATAGAGTCTTCCATGTCCCGTCAGCCATAGGCGAAATGCTTTGTCTTTGCTAAAATGAGCTCTTGCCTGACTCTCTGCAAGCGCCTGAGTTGTGTCAGCATTACTGTTAATTTTCCATATTGCCAGACAAACAATGACAAGGCTCCAGATAAATAACAGAAGTATGGTGTAAAGATGTATAGGTGCAGTATATTGTTTCTTCATAAGTTTTCAATTTATAACCTATCGTATTATATACAGCATAGTATAGTCTCAAGAATTTTCAGTAAAAGTCTGTCAGCCCGAATTGCCTCAATATAAATGTAACCCAAAACTAAATAAGCATTCCAACACGTGAGCATTATTGATTTCAGAACCCGTCACTCATTATTGGGCTCATATGGGCATAAAATCAGCAAATAATAACTGACAGTTTCTGGATGCTCCGTGTATACCACACGGCACAGATATTTAGCCTATTTCAGCATCATTGCCTCATTAAAAATATAAGTGGATATAAGTAAAGCATCATTGTTCTTTATTAGATTGATTTATAATCAATAACTCATATTTAGATTTCTGACAAATGTTTTTTTTTTATCTATAATGCTCACATTCAAATTTCATGGAGTTTTCACTTATGCCATCTAAGAGCAAATATTTTCAGGATGTTGAGCGATTTCGCAAGGATATGCTGATAAAAACCGAGCTTTGTGGTTTCCCCATGCAATTTTCCACTACTTATGGACTTTTTTCACCCAAAGCCATAGATGAAGGTTCAAAGCTCATGCTGGACTATATTAAGGTGAATAATGACGATAATTGCCTTGATATTGGTTGCGGCTATGGCCCTCTGGGGCTTAGTATTGCCAAATTAGCACCTGAAGGTCAAACCACTCTGGTGGATAAAGATTTTGTTGCCATTAAATACACAGAAAAAAATATTCAGCTTAATCAGCTAACTAACTGTGAAACTTTTTTAAGTAATGGTCTGGATCAGGTTGGTTCACGAAAATTTACTTTAATTGTTTCCAATATCCCGGCAAAAGTTGGCAATGAATTACTCAGTTTGTTTTTAATTGATAGCTATAATCACCTTGAAAAAGGCGGCCGTTTTTATGTGGTAACTATTACCGGCATTAGAAAATACATCGAGCGCTCTTTTAAAGAAGTATTTGGCAATTACAAAAAGATCAAGCAAGGAAAAACCTATACCGTAGCAATGGCAATCAAAGACTAAACCGGGTACATAATGATAAAAATCAATCGTCTTTTTTTTCAAAAAATTACATATTTTTTATTTGTTTTTATTATTGTATTCGTATTGGGTTCCTGTGATGACGACTCACAAATACCGCAGAAAAATCAGACTGAAATTGATAAAAGCCCCCTTCATCAAAAAACCATACCAGCTGAAAACATTGCAATAAAACAAGAAAAGAAGACAAGCAAACTTCAATATAAAGCAAAAGGTAAGTATGGCTGGAATACGATTAAACGCACTGGCATATTACGAGTCATTGTTCCCTATTCATTTCAAACCTATAATTTTCTCCCAAGAAAATCATTATCTTACAACAATGAGTTAAAGTTGATTGTACGATTTGCTGAAGATAATGATTTAGAACCGGTATTTATTTCTATTAAAAACTTCTCCCATATGATTTCTCTATTGAATGAAGGGTTTGGTGATATTGTCGTTGCCAATTTAACTATTTTAGAAAGTAGAAAAGAAAGGGTTAATTTCACCATTCCTGTTGATTATTCAATAGAGCAGTTAGTCGTTGCGCAATCTAATCAAAATAAAATCAGCATTGATAACATGAATGGCTTAAGAATAGGGGTAAGAAAAAATACATCATTCTGGGAAACCATTACTTCTCTTAAAAAAGAGCTTCAGCTAAATAAGGAGCTTCAGCAAAATAAAAAGTCTCCGGCAAAGATAATTACCAGGCAAACATTTGAGATTGTTAAACTGGATGATAATCTTTCCCCTGATGATAAATTTCACCAGATTTTATCCGGGAAAATTGATGCTGCTATAATTGACAGTAATCGTCTGAAAATATTTAATGAATATCGTAATGATATCAAAGCTGTATTAAATCTCACTAAAGAAAAACCCATTGCCTGGGCCATTCGAAAAAATAATCCAGAATTACTCAAGCAACTCAATCAATATATCAAAACTGAAAAGCTTTTGCGGCATTTACCTGAAACCCGTCTAGGTGATTTAGATAGTATTAAGGAACATCGTCAGTTAAGACTCATCACACGTAATAATGCCTCCACTTATTTTCTCTGGAAGAATACCTTAATGGGTTTTGAATATGACCTGATTAAACACTTTGCCAGGCAACAAAAGGTTAATTTAAAGGTTCTGGTCGCTCAAAATGCCAAACAAATGATTGAATGGCTGGAAGAAGGTTATGGAGATATCATCTCAGCAGGTTTAATCAAATCACCAGAACGTGAAAAATTCGCTGTTGATTTCACTGCTCCCTATTTATTTGTTAAACAGGTCATTGTGCAGCGTAAAAGTGACCAGGCAATTGAGTCTCTGGAAGCACTTGAGCAGCGTACATTTTATGTACGTAAAAGCAGCTCTTATTGGAACACTTTGAGCGAACTACAAGAAAAGTTAAGTAAAGACGGTATACAATTTAATATTGAACTGGTTCCCGAAACAATGGAGACAGAAGAAATTATAAAAAATGTTATTGACGGGGAATATGATCTCACATTGGCGGATTCACATATTATTGATATTGAAAAAAGCTGGCATAGTAACTTACATGTTTCTCTTGCATTAAGTGAAGAACAAGGTCATCGATGGCTACTAAGAAATACCAATAAGCAACTACTTTCAGAGTTAAACCAGTTTATAGAAAAAGAATATAAGCAACTGTTTTATAATATATCTTATAATAAATATTTTAAAAACTCACGCAATTTATTTGACTCGGATAATTTAGCAAAAAACAATAATATGATATCACCTTATGATGATCTTATTAAATCTCTTGCTAAGGAGTATAATTTTGACTGGCGCTTAATCGCTGCTCAGGTGAACAAAGAAAGTCAATTTAACCCCAAAGCAAAATCATGGGCTGGTGCACAGGGTTTATTACAAGTCATGCCAAGAACTGCTCGTGAAGTTGGAATTACCGATCTGGAAAATCCAGAAAATGGATTACGCGCAGGAGTAAAATATATGGCCTGGATCAGTAAACAGCTTTCAGATGAACTGCCTCTCGATGTACACACCTGGTTTACCCTTGCAGCCTACAATGCTGGTTTAGGGCATCTCAAAGATGCACGAAATTTAGCTCTTAAACAAGGGTTGAATCCTAACCGCTGGTTTGGACATGTTGAGAAAGCATTTTTATTATTATCCAGGCCTGAGTATTATAAAAAAGCACGTTATGGTTATGTGCGTGGTATTGAACCCGTTACTTATATCAAAAAAATACAGGCTCTATTTGAACTATACAGCAATAAACACCAGGAAGAGGCATAAGATTTGACATCCGTGGCCACAAGCAATGACAGTGACAATCAAGATGAATACTTCTCTTTTAAGCGTATTATTCAATCTGCCGGTCAATATAAAAAACAGCTGATATATGCCAATTTTATTGCCATAATTGCAGCCCTGCTCTCAGTACCCATCCCACTTATTTTGCCCTTAATGGTAGATGAGGTTTTATTAAACAAACCCGCCATGTCCGTATCATTTATGAATCAGTTTTTACCAATGGACTGGCATACTGGTACTATGTATATTATCACCGCCTTGCTGGTTTCTGTTTTCTTTCGCTTATGCTCTGTGATGCTCAATGTCTGGCAAATGCGTATTTTTACCATTTTAGCAAAATCCATTACCTTGCAAATGCGTGAAAAATTATCTCTCTATCTAAAAAAAATTGCCATCAGTGAATATGAAACCATTGGCAGTGGTGGTTTTGCCTCTCACTTTGTTACCGATATTGAAGTCGTGGATCAATTTATCAGTGCCACTATCAGTAAGTTTATTGTCGCCGTTTTATCCATTATAGGCACTGCAGTGGTACTTTTATGGATTGACTGGCAATTGGCTCTGATTTTGTTATTTTTTAATCCTCTGGTTATTTTTCTTACCATGCATATGGGTAAAAAAGTAAAAAATTTAAAACTCAGAGAAAATAATGCCATCGCCCTATTCCAACAGGCTTTAGTTGAAACGCTGGACGCTATTCATCAAATACGTGCCGCCAATCGTGAACAGCATTATATTAAACGCCTTATCACTCAGGCCACTGAGGTCAAAAAGTTTTCCATTGCCTACTCATGGAAAACTGATGCCGCCAGTCAATTATCTCATGTCGTCTTTTTATTTGGTTTTGATATGTTTCGGGCAGTCAGTATGATTATGGTACTGACATCAGACTTATCCATTGGTCTGATGTTCGCTGTATTTGGCTATCTCTGGTATATGATGGGCCCGGTTCAGGAAGTACTTAATATTCAATATGCTTATTATAGTGCCAAAGCTTCAATCAATCGTTTAAACAAAATTTTTGCTCTTAAACAGGAACCCTATATTCCCTGTAAAAAAGATCCATTTAAAGATCAACAAACCATCGCCATCAAACTTGATAATATTTGTTTTAACTATCCACATAGTGTCCACAAGCAGGATAACACTTTTTCAACAGCCGTTAATGAATGTTCATCCGACAAAAATACTTACATTTTAAATAATCTTTCACTGTCCATTAATAAAGGTGAAAAACTCGCATTAGTGGGTTCCAGTGGTGGTGGTAAATCAACCATCGTGCAAATTTTACTAGGCTTGTATCCCATTCAATCGGGCAATATTTATTTTGATAACATTTCTATTTCAGAAATAGGCTTTGAGAAAATCCGTGAAAATACAGCTGCTGTTTTACAACATCCTGTACTCTTTAATGATAGTGTGAGAGCCAATCTCTGCTTAGGAAATGATATCAGCGATAATTCACTCTGGAAGGCATTAGAAATAGCCCAGCTTGATAGTACTGTGAAGCAGCTTCCCGAACAATTGGATACAATGGTGGGTCGACAGGGGATCCGCTTATCAGGTGGACAAAGACAAAGACTTGCGATTGCCCGCATGATCTTAACTAATCCAAAACTGATTATTCTCGATGAAGCGACCTCTGCTTTGGATACAGAAACAGAAAACAAACTTCATACTTCACTTAAAACGTATCTGGCAGATAAAACGACGCTTATTATTGCCCATAGATTGAGTGCTGTAAAACAAGCTGATCGTATCGTTGTGATTGATGATGGTAAGATTATTGCCGATGGCACCCATCAGGAGTTAGTGCAGAGTAATGAGCTTTATTTTAGATTATATGGAATACATTAGATTATTGAATAATAATTCGTGTCAGATACAAATCACTAATAACTTTTTTTCCTGTCAATGTTTTTAGTCGATTCGCTACTTTCTCCGTAAGGTGCTTCTGTAATTCTTTTTTCTGTTTTTGAGTTTGAATCTGTTGACGAAAGAGTCCGGAAGTATAGGTAATAATAGCATCTTTTATAGGCGCAATATGTGTTTCAATTAACCACATATCATCCGACTCTTTTATTTCACAAAAAATTTCCAGAGTTAAAAAAAACAGTTTCCCAGGATAATGCTCATCTCTGATATTAATAACAAAGGTATGAAGCTTAAAATACGTTCCCGGCTTTTCTTCCTGTACTTCTTCTTTATTATTATTGACTTCGGGTTCATTAGAAGAAAAAAAGGTTTGCGTCTTTTGTTCTTTTAAAATGGAGCCCATTCCCTGAAAGCGCGCTTTTTGACTAGGAAGTCCTTCTGTTGACCACGCATTTGAAATAAAAAAACCTTCTAGGCCGATCAATTGAATAGCAATAAGAAATAATAATGTACGACAAACGGAAACAGCCATGTTAATCTCAAATAATTTATAATACAGGATAAGGTAGAATAAGAGATAAATCTTAAC
>WTAX01000023.1 GCA_013139395.1 Gammaproteobacteria bacterium
TAATACAGTACAAGGAACCGTCAAATGGTTCAACGAATCTAAAGGTTTTGGTTTTATCGAGCAGAAAGATGGTCCCGACGTATTTGCTCACTTTAGAGCCATCTCTGGTGAAGGTTTCAAAACTTTAACTGAAGGTCAGCAAGTTGAATTTACAGTCACTCAAGGTCCAAAAGGTCCTTCAGCTGAGAATATTGTGGCTATCTAAATTTACAGAGTAATTCTAGTCTTTTAAAAATTTAGAATTACAGCATTTATCTCTATATTAAAATGAAAAAGGCAAGACTTTCTTAGCTTGCCTTTTTCATCATTTCAATTTCTGGTGCATTTCGGTATGTGCCTGTATTCAAAGTGGTAATCCTTCCAGATTCACCACCAAACACACAGTTTCTGTCTATTACCGTTCCAAACCATTTGTTTGGATAGGCTGATCCCTAGAGAACATCATATATATGTCATTTAAATCCCTCGGTCTTAGAACCGAAATACTCCGTGCTGTATCCGAAAAAGGCTATTGCACTCCCACCCCGATACAGTTTGAGGCCATTCCCCCTGTCCTTGAAGGACGCGACATTATGGGTGGTGCACAGACTGGCACAGGAAAAACTGCCAGCTTCACTCTTCCATTATTACAACGATTAATGGCAACTGCTAAGCCAGATAAAAGCCATCGTACAATCCGTGCTCTAGTACTTACTCCTACTCGAGAACTCGCAGCACAGGTTGGACAAAGCATAGATATTTATGGAAAGTATCTGCCACTTAAATCTTCCGTGATTTTTGGTGGTGTAAAAATTAATCCACAAATACAAAAACTTCGTAATGGTATTGATATTCTGGTCGCCACCCCGGGTAGATTACTCGATCACATCAGCCAGAAAACAGTCGATCTTTCACAAATAGAGATCCTGGTACTCGATGAAGCTGATCGTATGCTCGACATGGGTTTTATTCGTGATATCCGTAAGGTTCTTGCATTAATACCCAAACAGAAACAAACTTTATTATTCTCTGCAACTTTTTCAGATGAAATCAAAAAGTTATCAAATAATTTGCTTAAATCGCCCATATTGATTGAAGTTGCTCAGCACAATACTACCTCAGAACGTGTCACACAAATTGTCCATCCAGTAGACAAAAATCGTAAACGCGAACTTCTTTCCTACCTGATAGGTTCAAACAACTGGAAACAGGTATTGGTTTTCAATCGAACTAAACATGGTGCCAATCGTCTGTCTGAACAACTGATAACTGATGGCATCACGTCTGCAGCAATTCATGGTAATAAGAGCCAGGGCGCACGTACCAGAGCACTGGCAGATTTTAAATCTGGAAAAATACGTGTACTGGTTGCAACCGATATTGCTGCGCGTGGACTGGATATTGACCAGTTACCACATGTTGTGAACTATGAATTGCCTAACCTACCTGAAGATTATGTTCACCGTATTGGCCGCACGGGTCGTGCAGGCAACGAGGGTGAAGCTATGTCGTTAGTATGTGTAGATGAACTGAAATTACTCAAAGATATTGAACGTCTTATAAAACGTGATATCCCAAAGTTGTCGATTGTGGATTTTGAGCCAGATCCTTCGATCAAACCACAATCACTAAATAATAAACGGGGTAAGCAGAAACAGGCTGTAAGAAAGTCAGTAGGAAAGAAAACAGTACCTGCCTGGAATCGTTCACGTACACCCTATAAGGGGCGTTCGAGCAATCAGAGTCGTTCATCAGGTAATCGTGTCAACAACAGTTTGCAAAACGTAAGTTAGTAATAAAATGAGGGCAAAGATTTATTCTTTGTTCTCTAATCGATTTTTTTACATTCCAGGCCGACATTCGAACAAGACGAGCACTGTCTTCCGGTAACGGAATGCTCTTTAACTTTTCCAGATTCTATTTATTAAAAAAATCCTGGCTACTTTTTTGAATAATGGGGAATGGTCGCTATCTGGAGTTTACTCATGAAGTGGACTAAATCTCCAACTGCTGCAATAGGTCAATACCGCCATATTGTCAGATTAATTCAGGTTCTATTTTTGGTGGTGTCAGATTCAATATGAGTCAGTATATTTAAATTAATCTGCTGCTGGAGTTGGAGCACATTTTATCATATCAGACATCGTTTCAGCTTTTTCAATACAGGGTAAACTTGTTTCCATTACTTTTAGCACAATAGCCATTTCAGCTAAAGCTTCTTTTTTTTCATTTTTACTCCAGGAAATATCAACTTCTTTTTCTTCATCATAAAATTCTTTATCCAGTCCCATTTTTTTTGCTAATGCAATGGAATTAGCATTGCATTTTAGTGCATCACGTTTAGTGTCAGCATTAGTTAAACAATTGTTTAGAGTCTTCATTACCTTAACCATTTTGGGCATTTGCTCTTTTTGTTTTTGTAAAATATCCTGACCCACAGCTGAATTCAATGCCTGTATCACAAGTGCTTCTTGTTCAGTCTGACTCATGTTAGGATTTGCTTCTTGAGTTTGATCATATGCCTGTGTCATTGATGCTGTTATTATTAACAGTAGGCTGACTTGTAAAGCTTGTTTGAATTTGTTCATGGTGATCCTATGATAGATGCTTATTCAGGTTTAATATTGTACATTTAAATAATCTATTGGATGTTAGTCTTTTTCTATTTCTAACGATCTTACTTTGTTTTTTGAAGTACATTTTTGAAGTGCATTACGCTTTTAATGATAATGCTCAAGTCAAATTTTCGGATAACCCACGAGAACAAGAAATGTCAAAATATAAGAGCCATCAGCAAGGTAAGAGCCATCAGCAAGTCTCGACTGAAACGGTTAATGAGGCTGCCAATATTGCCAGGGCGATTCAAAAACCGAATCAAACTAAAGAACAAACTAAGCTGATTGCTCAGGGAATACAAAAGGGGATTGCAGAGTATAAAAAACAGCAAAAAAATAAGGCTCGTGAACAGGATAAATTAAAAAAGAAAATAACTCGACAACAGAAGGCCCTTAATCAAGAAGAAAAAACAGAGGCTAAAAGCCAATGTAAAAAGAGCTGGTTAGCATGGATTTTATTAATAATGAGCTGGCTGGGTATGGCATTATTTTTAGTGCTGACAAAATAACCTGTAACTATTGTTTAATGTATTATCTCAAAGACCTTAGCATCAGGCGTCCAGTCCGGTAAGACTATTCGTTTAACGGGTTTATTTTTGATTTTGAATTCATGAGTAGCAGGGCGGTGGGTGTGACCATGAATTAATGTGCTGCAATTGTATTTCAACATGACTTGCTCAATAGCCTGTTGATTAACATCAGTAATTTCAGATGCTTTTTCTAAACCATTCTGTTGACTCTGTTGTCTCATTGCCTGGGCAATACTGACCCGTTCTGCAATGGGTTTAGACAGAAATTCCTGTTGCCATGCGGGATCTCTGACCATGGTTCTAAAATTTAAATATTCCTTATCATCAGTACAAAAAATATCACCATGAGAGAGTAATATGTTTTGATACTTTTCCTTATTTTTACCAATGATTTCAATTTGATACAGGTCCGGGATCAACTGACAACCACTGGCTTGTTCAAAGTCAGAACCCATAAGAAAATCACGATTACCATGCATGATATAAATATTAGTACCAGATTCTGCTAATTGTTTGAGCTGAGCAACAGGCTGCTTATAAAAAGGAATTGATGCGTCATCACCTATCCAGACTTCGAAGAGATCGCCGAGAATATAAAGTGATTCAATGCTGTTGGAATGAGGAGTTTTATTTAAACTAAGACAGGAATTAATAAATTGATCAAAGCAAGCCTGAATGTCAGGTCGTTTGGGATCAAGGTGCAGATCAGAAATAAAGAGTGTTTTCATAAAGAAAGCTGACCTGCTTAGATAGCAAATAATAAACAGGTCATTTCAAATTTAGTCGATGGTGATTTTCTCAATCACAACATCTTCAACAGGGACATCAGAATGAAAGCCTGAATTGCCTGTTTTAACGGCTTTAATGGCATTAACAACATCCATGCCGTCAGTGACCTTAGCAAATACACAATAACCCCAGCCATCCTGAGTTTCATTACGGAAGTTTAAAAAGTCATTGTCTTTTAGATTGATAAAAAACTGCGAAGAAGCAGAATGAGGATCAGGTGTTCTTGCCATTGCCAGTGTGCCAAGATCATTAGTCAGACCATTAGCTGCTTCATTTTTAATGTTGGCACGAGTGTCTTTTTCATTCATGCCGGGCTCCATACCACCACCTTGAATCATGAAACCGTCAATGACACGGTGGAAGATAGTACCGTCATAAAAACCATCTTTAACGTATTGTTCAAAGTTAGCACAAGTCTCAGGTGCTTTTTCTGTATCGAGTTCTATGGAAATTGTGCCATAGTTAGTTTGCATTTTTATCATATTGCTTCCGTAAATTTTACTAGTTTAATTGTAACTATTCAGTGTGTATTCCTAAATAATGCTTGTTAAGCCCATGGTCACTTATTTTTCTAACTTTGAGAACTCGCTGCGCTCAGACAATCAAAGTTAGAAAAATAAGCAACCACAGGCTTTTTGTAAATAATACGCTGAATAGTTACGTTTAATTATTATAAAAAAGATTGAATCTTGCCCTTATTCATATGGGTAAAAGCCTAAAAATTCAAGGTATTGTCTTATTTAACAACAACCATGTCTTCAATATATATCGGATCAACCGGGATGTTTTGCTGGCCAGCAGTACTAGTGGTTTTGACTTTGGCAATTTTATCAACCACATCCATACCGCCAGTGACTTTACCAAAGACAGTGTAGCCCCAGCCATTTATGGATTTACGGGTATGATTTAAGAAGTCATTGTTTTTTAAATTAATAAAAAATTGTGCTGTGGCTGAATGTGGATCTTGTGTTCTAGCCATGGCAATGGTGCCAAGGTCATTTTTCAGGCCGTTATCCGCTTCATTTTTTATGGGACTTAAGGTCTTTTTACGATCCTGAGCATTAGTGAAGCCGCCGCCCTGGATCATAAAACCACCAATAACACGATGAAAAATTGTCTTTTTGTAGAAATTCATTTCAGTATAATTGACAAAGTTTTTTACGGTTTCCGGGGCTTTATCAGGATATAGCTCTAAAATAATATCACCCATATTAGTCGTCATTTTAATTTTAACCGTGTCGGCAGCAAAGCTGAATAAGCTGAAGCTGAGTAAAAATACGCAAAGCACTAAAAGTTTAAATCTTGTCATTGTTTATACCTTAAAAAATTGTTTATTCGAGATTTTTAAACCAAAATCGGTGTAAAGTGCGAAGTTTTGACAATATAACGGTTTTATTGTCGCGATTAAAGTCTTAATGATTTATTTTTGTCTGTTAATTCATTAAAATTAGCCGTTGCTATTGTCTATTTGTAGCAACGATACATTAAATACTACAAATAACAAAGCACACTCCCTAAATTAATACAGCTTTCTTACAAAGAATGAGTTATAGAAAATGAGCGATTCAGTCACACGCACGACAGAAAACACAACTTCAGAAACAAAAGTAGTCAGTAATTTTATTCGTCATATTATTGATAAAGATATTAGTAATAATAAAAATGGCGGCAAAGTGGTTACTCGTTTTCCACCTGAGCCGAATGGTTATCTGCATATAGGTCATGCAAAATCAATTTGTCTGAATTTTGGTCTGGCTCAGGATTACCACGGGGTTTGTAATTTACGCTTTGATGATACCAATCCGGAAAAAGAAGAAATGGAATATATTGATTCCATTAAAAAAGATGTCAGCTGGCTGGGATTTAAATGGCAGGATGAGCCTAAATTTGCATCGGATTATTTTCCCCAATTACATCAATATGCTATCGAATTGATCAAACTAGGCAAAGCTTATGTCTGCTCATTATCTCCTGATGAAGCCAGAGCATATCGTGGTTCTTTGACCGAAGCCGGTAAAGACAGCCCGTATCGTGATCAGAGTGTCGAAGAAAATCTGGATTTATTTGCACGTATGAAGCAGGGTGAATTTGATGATGGTGCGAAGGTCTTACGTGCCAAAATTGATATGGCTTCACCTAATATTAATATGCGTGATCCTATTTTGTATCGAATTCGTAAAATTGAACATCATCAAACGGGTAATGAGTGGTGTATTTATCCGATGTATGATTATACTCATTGCATTTCAGATGCAATTGAAGGCATTACTCATTCTTTATGCACATTAGAATTTGAAGATCATAGACCATTGTATGACTGGGTACTGGATCAATTACAAACTCCAAGTCATCCACAACAGATTGAATTTGCTCGTTTAAATCTTAACTACACCATTACCAGCAAGCGAAAATTAAAGCAGCTGGTTGATGAAAATCATGTCTTGGGCTGGGATGATCCCAGAATGCCGACGATTTCAGGTTTACGGCGTCGTGGCTATACACCGGCTTCTATTCGCGACTTTAGTGAGCGTATTGGTGTCACCAAGGTTGATGGTGTGGTCGATATGAGTACTTTGGAGTTTTGTATTCGTGAAGATTTAGAGCACTCTGCTCCAAGAGCCATGTGTGTTATCAATCCTCTTAAAGTGACTATTGAATCCTGGGCAGAAGACGAAGTACAGGATTTATCAGCTCCCAGACATCCCAAAGATGAATCAATGGGCAGGCGTACCTTAAAAATGACCCGTGTTATTTATATTGATCGTAGTGATTTTGAAGAAGTGCCGCCACCCAAATACAAGCGTTTGACGGTAGATAAAGAAGTCCGTTTAAGAAACTCCTATGTGATCAAATGTGAACAGGTTATTAAGGATGAGCAGGGCGAAGTCATTGAATTACGCTGCAGTCATGATGCGGATACATTAGGTAAAAAGCCGGAAGGACGTAAGGTCAAAGGTGTTATTCACTGGGTTTCTGAGCAACTGAGTGTACCTGCAGAAGTGCGCTTATATGATCGACTGTTTACCGAAGAAAACCCCGATGCGGCAGCAAAAAATCATGAAGATGATGATAGTCACTTTTTGGACTTCTTAAATCCAGATTCATTTATGGTAATGGCTGATGCCCGTGCTGAAATCTCTCTGGCGGATACGCAGGCAGGAGATGCCTTCCAATTTGAACGAGAAGGCTATTTTACTGCCGATCCGGATACCACCAGTGATAAACTGGTTTTTAATCGTACAGTGAATCTTAGAGACTCATGGGTAAAGGCTGGCGCAAAATAAGCAGCTGGCAGCAATTAACTGGCAACACTTAACTCGTAAGAAATAACTGGAAAGAAAGATACTATGCTACACATTCAAAACACATTGAGCGGAAAAAAAGAACTCTTTACTCCTATTCATCCTGGTAAAGTGAATATGTATGTCTGTGGTATGACGGTTTATGACTATTGTCATATTGGTCATGCGCGAGTACTCGTTGTTTTTGATGTGATCGCCCGCTATTTACGT
>WTAX01000128.1 GCA_013139395.1 Gammaproteobacteria bacterium
TTCTATCGATGTTCAAGCAAAAATGGTTGCAGAAGGTAAAGGCGAAAGCGAGCCTGTTGCAGACAACGCAACTAAAGAAGGTCGTGCTCAGAACCGTCGTGTAGTTATCGATGTTGATACAAGCAACTAAGTAATTAGTTTTTAGCTTAAAAATTAAAAAGCTGCAGCAGAGTATTCTGCTGCAGCTTTTTTTTGCCTATATTTTAGTTTAATTCTCATGATAACCATTACCGTTTCTGAAAAAAATCTCACTGAGCAGGCAAAAAAAATTGCACAACAATGGGGATTTGTTTTTTCACCATCATCTCATGATCAGTTTTTTCTGCAACTCACCCCCCAGCACCTGCAGCTCATTCAATCTGATAAACATTCACCTGGCCCAATTTATATTGATTTTACTTCTGGACAGGCTGCCCATAGACGACTGTTTGGCGGTGGTAAGGGACAGACTTTAGCCAAAGCCGTGGGGTTAAACAAGACACCTTCTCCCATCATTCTTGATGCCACAGCCGGTATGGGAAAAGATGCCTTTGTTTTCGCCAGCCTTGGTGCCAAAGTCATACTGATGGAACGCTCACCCATTTCAGCTGCTTTATTAACCGATGCATTACAAAGAGCCTCATTAGATGAAGAGATTTCAGAAATTATTAATCGTATGAGCTTTGTCTATGGTGATGCGAGATTATTAGCTAGTGATAGAGGTTCAGAGCTAAACGAAAAACCAGATATCATTTATTTAGATCCGATGTTTCCTCATAGAAAAAAATCAGCTTTGGTAAAAAAAGAAATGTTAGCCTTTCAAAGCCTCATTGGGGACGATAATGACAGTGATGAGTTACTCAATGTTTGCCGTCAGCTTGCAAAAAAAAGAGTTGTCGTCAAGCGACCAATCAAAGCACCCTATCTGGACAATCAAAAACCATCATTATCAATGAACATGAAAAAACACCGCTTTGATATTTATTTTGTGTAGGGATTTAGCGTTAAGCGTTAAGCGTTAAGCGTTAAGCGTTAAGCGTTAAGAAAAAGTATATCGTTCTTTATTGTTTTAGTTACTTTTGCTTTATTCTTTGGCTCTTTCTGAACGCTTAACGCTTATTTATCCTTCAATCAATTCATAATCATGGGTGATTTCTACTGTTTGTGCCAGCATAATAGAAGCTGAACAATATTTTGTTGCTGATAATTCAACCGCTCTTTGTACCATTTTTTCTTTTAAATTTTTACCCGTAACAATAAAATGAATATGAATTTTAGTAAATACTTTAGGATCAGTTTCTGCTCGCTCTGCACTTAACTCTGCGACACAATCAGTGACCTCTTGACGAGAACGTTTTAAAATCAGCATCACATCAAAAGAGGTACATCCTCCTAAGCCCATCAACATCATTTCCATAGGCCTGATGCCCATATTTTTCCCACCCAGATCAGGGGGACCATCCATGACCACAGCGTGACCACTGCCGGACTGCCCCAGAAACATCATGTCTTCAACCCATTTTATTTTTGCTTTCATTTAATTAACCTTAATTGCCCTGATTCATGTCTTGTCAACCAGGTATTATTTCACGACACCCAGATAAATATCTAGTTTAGAATCAACTAAATGTGAACTCATTTAAAGAATTCATATTTAAATTATCACACATTTGTAATTTCATGCTATTCTAGCGGTTTATGATGTCACTAATACTAGAAGATCTCAAATTTACCTGCGAGCTATAACTCCAGTAAAAAGTTGCTAAATAAGAGTCCGTTTTAATACATCCGAACGATTACATAACATAAGCAGATTAGTATGTCGATTATAAATTTAAAAAAAGAAAATCCCGCGATTACAGAGTTTTTAGGCCATTGCCATAAACGCAGATACCCAGCTAAGAAAACAATCATTCATGCGGGTGCTGAATCAGATACCTTATACTACATTGTAAAAGGGTCAGTCTCCGTTTTATTAGAAGACAAGGATGATCATGAAATTGTCCTTGACTATCTAAATGATGGCGATTTTTTTGGTGAGATGGGTTTATTTGCTCAATCATCTAATCGCAGTGCCTGGGTAAAAGCTCGCAATGATTGCGAAATCGCTGAGATAAGCTATGCTAAATTTAATAGCTTACGACAAAGTCTTCCGAATGTTTTATTTGAGATAACCACGCAAATAGTCAATCGATTACGAAAAACAAGCCAAAAGGTAGGTGATTTAGCATTTCTGGATGTTACAGGACGTATTGCTGGTACGCTTTTAGAGCTGGCTAAACAACCTGATGCGATGACTCACCCTGATGGCATGCAAATCAAAATTACTCGTCAGGAACTGGGAAAAATTGTCGGCTGTTCACGTGAGATGGCAGGCAGGGTATTAAAGATCCTCGAACAGCAAAATTTAATTTATGTAAAAGGCAAAACAATTGTCATTT
This sequence comes from Gammaproteobacteria bacterium, assembly GCA_013139395.1. Lineage (GTDB taxonomy): Bacteria > Pseudomonadota > Gammaproteobacteria > GRL18 > GRL18 > GRL18. The sequence continues at coordinate 2,421 of WTAX01000128.1, forward strand.
TTGGTACTCGTTAAAGGTTTTATTGGTTTATAATTTCACCTTATGACTATTGACAACAAATAGATAACAAATATTAAAATTATAAGGTAAAATTTAATGAGTTTAGCAATTGATTACTATTCCGATGTTCTTTGTATCTGGTGTTATTCTACAAAGATAAAAATTGATGAAATGAAACGTCAATTTGGTGATCAAATTGCCATTAACTATCGTTATACACCATTATTTGTCGATATGCACACCATGTTGGAAAAAAACTGGGCTGACAAGGGCGGCTTACAGGGATACAACAAAATGATGCATAAGCTCAATGGTATGTTCCCTTACGTTAAAATTCACCCGGAAATCGGTTTAAAAAACCTACCCCGCTCGTCAGCATCCTGTCATCAGTTTTTAAAAGCTATTGATATCTTGGAAAAACGTAACGAGATACAATCTACTGATGTCAAAAATACGTTACTGGAGCAGGCTGACTGGCTTATACGTCTGGCTTATTTTCGTGATGCCCTGGATGTATCACAAAATAAAACCTTAATGTCAATTGCCGAACAACTGAGTATACCGCTGCCGCCACTGGAAACATTACTCACTAATGGTGAAGCAATGGCAGCTTTGGCTTCTTGTACAACAGATGACAAACAAAAATTGATCGAGGGCAGCCCTTCATTTGTTTTTAACGACGGCAGGCAAAAGCTATATGGCAATATTGGTTATCAAGTTATTGAAGCTAATATTAAAGCATTACTGGAAAAAACTGAAAACAAACCAGTTTGGTATTAAATTATCGACTTTTCTATTACACTTTTTTCTACATCAGGGGCCTAGATGAAAAAAATCGTAATTGCTTTGTTCATTTTGAGTATTGCAACATTTGCTATCATTAAAACGAGCCTATGGTACTTCACTCAGGAGCTTGTTGATCATCAGATTATCCAGGCAAAACCTTTTGCTCAAATTACCTATAAAGAAATCAAGACTTCTTTTACTGGCAGCACAACTGTAACAGGTATCAAAGTTTTTATCCCTGATATTGATGAAAATATCACTATTGAATCAATAAAATTAATCGCTCCTGATTTAAAAACATTATTAACACTGGATTATCAATTACAAAACAATGAACTGCCAGGTGCATTAACTTTTATAATTTCCGGTGCATCATTGGATTTAAATGGCAATCTCATGAAGATGCTGGATAACCCGGATGTTGAGCCAACACCAATTGAAGCACTTTCTACCCTGGCTTGTGGAAACACTTATCGAATTGGCAGCAGAGCATTATCCAAAATGGGTTATGACTCCTTAACCAATGATATTATTTTAAATTATAATTATAGTCCCCGTAATAATACACTTAATTTTGACCTCAGAAATAATATCCGGGATATGGCCCAGATTAATCTTTCAGGTGCACTCCATGGCGTCACCAATCTGAATTCATTAAAAACAAAAAAAGCCCGATTTGGTAAAGTGGCACTTGAAATGATCGATGATTCTTATATTACACAAAAAAATAAATTCTGTGCAAATCAGGGCAAGCGTACAGTCAGCGAATATATTAATGAGCATAATATTCAGGTAAAAGAATATTTATTATCTTATGGAATAAGACCTGAAGAAGGCTTACTTAACGCCTACAGAACACTTCTTGAAACTTCGGGCTCTATCATTGTTAAAGCTGATTTAATCAAATTAACAGGCACAGATGAATTAATGTCTTTTGAACCCAATGATATTATTCAATTTGTTCAGATGAAACTATTCATTAATGGTGAACGTATTAATGAAATTTCTATTGATATTGATAAAGACAAACTCATCGAGACTGCTACCAGTGATGAAATTGAAATAGAAACACCTGATCAAATCAAGAAAAAACGAGCAATTATTATCAAGAAATATCGACCAGTTTCTGCTGCCAATTTACAAAATTTTAATGGTTTCAGAGTAAAAATTGAAACAAAAGCCGGCAAGCACTTCAGAGGAACAATAAAAACAAATAATCCTAGAATATATGAAGTTGTTACCCGCTTACGTTCAGGCAATATTAGCTATTTTGTACCGGTGAACACCATTAAAAAGGCAGAAGTATTTAATTAACGTTAAGCGTTAAGCGTTTTAGGATATGGTGGATTGATGAGGTGAGTTTGCTGAGATCGTTTTTATTAATAATATAGGGCGGCATGATATAGACCAGTTTATTAAAGGGTCTGATCCACACACCCTGTTCAACAAAGTCAGCCTGCATGGTTTTCATATCAACACTTTCATGTAACTCTACGACACCGATAGCGCCTTTTACACGAACGTCTTTCACCATAGAGTATTCCTGACAGGATGATAACTCAGTTTTTAATTGAGCTTCTATTTTCTCTATTCGCTGTTTCCATGGTGAAGCCAGTAACAAATCAATACTGGCATTGGCCACCTGACAGGCTAATGGGTTGGCCATAAAGGTTGGGCCATGCATCAAAACACCAGAGCCGTCGGCACTGATCCCCTGCACCACTTCAGCACTTGTTATAGTAGCAGCTAAGGTCATATAACCACCGGTTAATGCTTTGCCCACACAGAGAATATCAGGCACTATACCTGCCTGTTCATAGGCAAACATGGTACCTGTTCGTGCAAAGCCTGTGGCAATTTCATCCAGAATAAGCAGCACACCATACTTATCACATAATAACCTCAGCTGCTGCAAATATTGCGGACAATAAATATGCATGCCGCCCGCCCCTTGCACTATAGGCTCAATAATCACTGCTGCAATTTCTGACTGATGCTGAAGCAATTGTTTTTCTAAGGCATCAATATTGCTCGTGCCATCAGCAAAACATTCCGGCTGAGGAGCAAAAAATTGTTCCGGCAGCATTCCCTGGAAGAGACTATGCATACCATTAACGGGATCACAAACAGACATGCAGCCCAAAGTGTCACCATGATAGCCATTACGTACCGTTAATAATTTTTGCTTATTTTTCTGTCCCTGAGCATACCAATATTGAATTGCCATTTTGATGGCAACTTCCACAGCAACAGAACCTGAATCAGCAAGAAAGACATGCTGTAATGGTTCAGCCGTTAAATCAAGCAGTTTTTTTGCCAGCGTCACTGCAGGGAGATGCGTCAGGCCGCCGAACATAATATGTGACATTGACTGAATTTGCTGCTCAAGGGCGGCATTTAATAGCGGATGATTATAACCATGAATAGCCGCCCACCAGGATGACATCCCATCAATTAATTCACGACCATCAGCCAACTTTATGCGTACACCCTGAGCAGACTCAACGGGATAACACGGCAGCGGATCGGTCATGCTGGTATAAGGATGCCAGAGATGATTTTTATCGTAATCGAGCCAGTCAGAAGTGTTTTTAAAAGGCATATTGTTTAGTTTGAAAAAAGTTCAGCCAGCTTCTCACCCGGCTGCTCTGCCCGCGTAAAAGATTCACCCACTAAGAATGCATTGACCTGATGTTTCTTCATTAGTGCCACATCTTCGGGTAAATGAATAGCGCTTTCTGTCACCACAATTCGATCATCAGGGATCATGTCCAATAGTTCAATAGTGGTATTTAATGTGGTTTCAAAAGTCCTTAGATTACGATTATTAATACCTATTAAACGAGTTGGTAGTTTTAATGCTCTTTGCAATTCTTGCTGATCATGAACTTCAACCAGGACATCCAGTTTAAGCTCATGGGCTAAAGCGGCAAACTCACTCAATTGAGTATCGCTCAAACAAGCAACAATTAATA
>WTAX01000443.1 GCA_013139395.1 Gammaproteobacteria bacterium
CGAAAATTACAGATAGCCGCACAAGAGGATGATATTTCAAATGAGGATAATGACCTTGCCCTGCTGGATGAAGTCTGCCCTGAAGATGAAATGAATGAATCAACACTTATTCCAAAAGTGGATGAAATTGCTGATCAGGAAGAACATCAATTACACAATAACGAGAACCTGTCATGAGTGAACTCTTTTATGAATGAAAATAATGAAAATCTGACCTCTCTGGTTAATTACAAAGCACGTAAAAAAGCGCTGCAGGCGTTTAATAAAGAATCGGTTACAGCAACCAGTCTGGTGAAATTTCAGTCATTAGGACGTATTGCGGTGATTGGTGGAATGGAAGCCATGGAGTTTGCCCCTCGTCTAAATGAAAAACTGCATCCACAGGTTGTTTTGACCAGTGGTTCTGAAGAACCCGGAGTGCCGGTCATCGCTGTGGGCGGGCGTGACATTCAAATTCAGGGTTATCTGGGGGCTTTTAAAATCCATCTGGGTGAAAAGGGCAAGGCTAATGCAGAAGCTCTAGAAGTTGATTTAATACTGGATTTGAGTGAACAGCCGCTATTGAGTATGGCAATGAAACCTCTGGGCTATTTTGTCTCAACGACAGATGAAGTTCAGTTGCTTTCGATAATAGATGAACTGTTTGACATGACAGGCAGCTTTGAAAAACCTCTCTATACAGATTATGACCCTTCTATTTGTGCTCACAGCAGGTCGGGTAAGACTGCCTGTACACGCTGTATTGACAGCTGTCCTGCTGAAGCGGTTGTTTCACTTGGGGATATGATTGAAGTCAATTCTCAACTCTGTCAGGGGGGAGGTGTTTGTGCCACAGTATGTCCCAGTGGTGCACTTAGTTATTCCTATCCTCAAGCCAAAGATCTGCTAAAGAAAATTCGCATCATGCTGCGTACTTATGCACAGGAAGGTGGTCAGGATCCCATTCTGGCTTTTATGGCAGAAGACGATGGCAATGCTTATCAGTTGTCTGAGCAAAATAATATTCTCAGCGTTAGTGTTGAAGAGCTGGCCAGTGTCGGACTGGAGACCTGGCTCACAGCTCTGGCTTATGGTGCACGTACCGTGTTACTGGTAGACAATGGTGCTATTCCGGAAAAAGTGGCCGAAGAATTACACCGGCAGCTTGATATTGCAGCCGAAATACTCTCGGCAATAAATTATGCACAGGACAGTATTCAGCTGGTGAAAACTGAACACATGAAGCATCAACAGCCTGTTGCTATGCGAGAAATTACTCCAGCCTATTTTTCTGCCAATAGCGGCAAAAGACAGGCCGCATTTTTTGCCATCGATCATCTGTATCAGCAAGCTGATAAGAGCCGGCCTATGATTTCTTTGCCCAGCGGAGCAATGTTTGGCAGCGCATCCATTGATGACAAGTGTACTCTTTGTCAGTCATGCGTCGCTGTTTGTCCCGGTAAGGCACTGCATTCAGGTAATGGCGTACCACAGATACAATTTGTCGAAGCTAATTGTCTGCAATGTGGTATGTGTACCAGAACCTGTCCTGAAAATGCCATCACCATTTCACCCCGTTTTCTGTTTGATCGGGAACAACGTAATCAGTCCAGAATTCTGCATGAAGAAGCTCCTTTTGACTGTATCTCCTGTGGTAAACCTTTTGCAACGGCATCGGTAATAGAAACAATGCTGGTTAAATTACAGTATCACAGTATGTTCCAAAGTGAGCGTGCACGTAATCGTTTAAGAATGTGTGAAGACTGTCGAGTGGTTGATGTTGTCCAGGATGCGGATGCAATGGCCATGCAGGACGAAAAGTCTGTCCACTAATGTTGATGAATTGGTAATTTTACTCCCTTTAAGTCATTTTTTTCTTTTTAGAAGTGGCTTGTTTATTGCTCTACTTAATATATCAGGAAATAGGATGATAACTCAAAGACAATCTGACTCAATCAGCTCTAATTCAATAAAGACTGATCAGAAAATCAGCGTTGAAGAAGCTGTAGTTGAACCTGCAGCGGCAATGGATTGTATTGCAGAAGAACAGCATTATCGTTCATCGGTGTATAAAGTGCTGGCAGGATTGTTGAGAACAGCACCTGACAATGATGCTCTGGAGCAGGTATCTGCATTTGCCGCAATAGAGCAGGAAGGTGATGAACTGGCGTTAGCAATGTCAATGCTGGGTTTGTCGGCAAAAGCAAGTGATGCTGATGCAGTGGATGATGAATTTCATGCACTGTTTATCGGTCTGGGAAGAGGTGAACTAATGCCTTATGCATCATGGTATCTCACCGGATTTCTTATGGAGAGGCCATTGAGTGTTTTAAGAGATGAGCTGGCTGCCCTGGGATTTGAACGCAGTGAAAACGTTCATGAACCTGAAGATCATATTGCTGCTCTGTGTGAGGTTATGGCGATGATGATTGATGAGGGTTTTGCCATACATCAACAGGAAAAATTTTTTACCGGACATATGTCAAACTGGCTGGATCATTTCTTTACAGATTTAAGTCAGGCAGAGGCGGCAGTTTTTTATCGTTCTGTGGGGCGATTCGGTCAGGCATTCAGTGCATTTGAAAAACAGTATCTGACAATGCCTGTGTAGTAATAAATAAACAAACAATACTCTTTAGTCGAGAGTACCCCTTAGTGGAGGAGTAGTAATGAACAAAGATATGAATCAATCTGTTGATACACAGCGTAGAGAATTTATGCGTGATTCAATATCAGCAAGTGTCAGTGTAGCTGTTGTTGCCGCTGTGCCTGGAAGTGCGGTGGCTCTGGAAGAAGAAACACCGGTGATAAAAAAACAGCAGGGTTATCATCTGAGCAATCATATACTTGATTATTACAAATCGGCTGCAAGTTAATCAGAAGTCATTAACCAATAAAATTGGGTGAAACAATTTTTAGTAACATAAAATTTTAAAAATAGATTTAGTTAATTTTATGTTACTCAAGAGGGGTAGGAAATGAAGTTAAGAAAAGTATCTGAACAAGTTGTTGTGGAAGACGCACAAATTTCCCCTGAAAGTTATGCAAATATCTCAGACGGTGAAACTAATAATAAACGAACAGTCACTGGTCAGGCTGTGTCACGCCGTACATTTTTACGAAATTCCGGCTTGATGGCTGGCGGCGCTACAGTTGTCAGTACCGGCTTTGGTCTGGGCATGATGAAAAAAGCCGAGGCTAAGGAAGTAGAAAAAGGTGCCACGACGCTGACAAGAACCATCTGCTCACATTGCTCTGTCGGTTGCGGTATTATCGCTGAAGTACAAAATGGTGTATGGACCGGGCAGGAACCTGCGTTTGACCATCCCTTTAACAAAGGTGCTCATTGTGCCAAAGGTGCAGCGATAAGAGAACATGGACATGGTGAGCGTCGACTAAAATACCCAACCAAACTGGTTAATGGTAAATGGAAAAAGGTTTCCTGGGAACAGGCCATCAACGAAATTGGCGATAAGATGCTTGAAATTCGTCAGCAGTCTGGTCCTGACTCTGTCTACTTCCTTGGCTCAGCCAAACATAATAATGAACAGGCTTATCTGTTCAGAAAGTTTGCCGCCATGTGGGGTACCAATAACGTCGATCATCAGGCGCGTATCTGTCATTCCACGACTGTTGCAGGTGTCGCTAACACCTGGGGCTATGGTGCCATGACCAACTCTTTTAATGATATTCATAATGCTCAGGCCGTTTTATTAATCGGCAGTAATCCGGCAGAGGCACATCCTGTGGCTATGCAGCATATAATGAAAGCTAAAGAAGAAAACAATGCACCTATCATTGTTATTGACCCGCGGTTTACCAGAACGGCAGCTCATGCAGAGCATTATCTGCAAATACGTCCCGGTACAGACGTGCCAATTGTCTGGGGTATGCTGTGGCATATTTTTGAAAATAAATGGGAAGATAAGCAGTTTATCAGCCAACGTGTCTATGGTATGGATGATATTCGCAAAGAAGTGGCTAAATGGACGCCGCAAGAAGTAGAGAAAGTCACGGGTGTGCCTGAGAATCAGGTTTATGCAGCGGCCAAAGCCATGGCCAACCACCGACCTGGAACCTTTATCTGGTGTATGGGTGGTACTCAGCATACGATTGGTAATAATAATACCCGTGCCTATTGTGTTTTCCAGATGGCGCTGGGCAATATGGGTGTCTCTGGTGGTGGTACCAATATCTTCCGTGGTCATGATAACGTTCAGGGTGCGACCGATCTGGGCGTGCTTGCCAATACCTTGCCGGGTTATTACGGTTTATCCTCCGGTGCGTGGAAACACTGGTCAGGGGTCTGGAATCTTGACTATGACTGGGTTAAAGGCCAGTTTGACAGCGGCAGTTATGAAAAGAAAAAGGACAAAGGTATTCATGTAATGAACACCAAGGGCATTCCAGTTTCTCGCTGGATTGATGGTGTGCTTGAAGACAAAGGTAATATCGCACAAAAAGACAATGTTCGCGGCATGATTTTTTGGGGACATGCACCCAATAGTCAGACCCGTGGTAAAGAAATGAAAAAGGCGATGGAAAAACTGGATATGCTGGTGGTTGTCGATCCTTATCCTACCGTTTCAGCTGTTATGCATGATAGAACTGATGGCGTTTATTTATTACCGGCGGCAACTCAGTTTGAAACCTATGGTTCCATTACCGCATCCAATCGTTCCATACAATGGCGTGACAAGGTTATTGAACCATTATTTGAGTCATCACCGGATCATACGATTATGTATAAACTGGCGAAGAAGCTGAATATCGCCGAGCAAATGTTTAAAAACATTAAAGTAGAAAATGATGAACCTCTGATTGAAGATATTACCAGAGAACTCAATAATGGATTATGGACTATTGGTTATACAGGACAAAGCCCGGAGCGGCTGAAAAAGCATCAGAAAAACTGGGGGCAGTTTGATTACACTACCCTTAAAGCGGAAGGTGGTCCCTGTGATGGTGATTATTATGGTCTGCCGTGGCCATGCTGGGGAACTGCCGAGATGAATCATCCCGGAACGCCCAACCTCTATGATACCAGCAAATCGGTCGCAGATGGTGGTCTGACTTTCCGTGCACGTTTTGGTGTTGAGCGTAATGGTGTCAATCTGCTGGCAGAAAACTCTTATGGTAAAGGCTCAGAGATTAAAGATGGTTATCCTGAGTTTTCAGAGAAGTTATTGAAAAAACTGGGCTGGTGGGATGATCTGACGGATGCAGAAAAGAAACTGGCCGAAGGTAAAAACTGGAAAACTGATCTCTCCGGCGGTATTCAGCGAGTTGCGATTAAACATGGCTGCTCACCTTTTGGTAATGCCAAGGCAAGAGC
>WTAX01000232.1 GCA_013139395.1 Gammaproteobacteria bacterium
CATTCCATCATACGGCGTTTGAGCAAACCATCTTTATCTTTAGCTAATAACGGATCCCAATAGCTGCCCCACATGACTTTAATGACCTTCCAGCCAACGCCACGGAAAATAGCTTCCAGTTCCTGTACAATTTTGCCATTACCTCGAACCGGACCATCCAGACGCTGAAGATTACAGTTGATCACCCAGATTAAATTATCCAGCTTTTCTCGTGCCGCCAGTGAAATCGCACCTAATGTTTCCGGCTCATCGGTCTCACCGTCACCGATAAATGTCCAGATCTTTCTATTACGGGTATTGGCCAGACCACGATCCTGCAGATAGTGCATAAAACGCGCCTGATAAATTGACTGGATGGGTCCGAGCCCCATTGATACCGTTGGAAACTGCCAGTAATCAGGCATTAACCAGGGGTGCGGATAGGATGACAGACCGCCGCCATCAACTTCCTGACGAAACTTATCCAGTTGTTCTTCACTTATGCGTCCTTCAAGGAAAGAGCGGGCATACATACCCGGTGCTGAATGCCCCTGAAATAAGACCATATCACCACCATGTTCATGGGTAGGTGCCTGAAAGAAATGATTGAAGCCGACATCATAAAGTGTGGCGGCAGAGGCAAAACTGGCAATATGTCCACCTAACTCAGTGGATTTTCGATTGGCTCTGACCACCATTGCCGCAGCATTCCAGCGGATTAATGAACGAATACGCGCTTCTATCGCCATATCACCCGGTATTACTGATTCCAGATGAGGCGGTATGGTATTCACATAGGCGGTATTAGAAGAATGAGGCAGGTTGACACCTGAACGACGAACTTTCTCAATCATCTGTTCTATTAAAAAGTGAGCCCGTTCGGGGCCTTCAACTTCCAGAACACTTTCCAGCGCATCAAGCCACTCCTGTGTTTCTAATAGATCAATATCCTGCTCAGAGCTTTTGCTCAAGTTCTGATTCGACATAGTGTCATCTCCTGCCAGGTACTAAGACTGATTGATATCAGGCATCATCATTCAATATTAGTACTTTAAATTTGAGTTTTTATAATATGATTTTAGTAACTATTTCATGTGTATTCCTAAATAACACTTGTTAAGCCCATGGTCACTTATTTTTCTGACTTTGAGAACTCGCTGCGCTCAGACAATCAAAGTCAGAAAAATAAGCAACCACAGACTTTTTGTAAATAATATGCTGAATAGTTACTGATTTTATTGTATTTTAGCAGCCGTAGAATCTTACCTTTTACAAGGTGATTTTTATTTACTTATTTTTCAATAAGTTACAGATGGCAAATAAAATAACTGTGATTTCCTGGTCAAGTATAAAAAATAATGATACAGATTACAACGTAATTAGGTAGAGTTGCTTTTGCTTTTTACTCTACCTTATCCTGTGTTAGGTAGAGTTGCTTTTACTTTTTACTCTACCTTATTCTACGTCAGGTATTAAAATGGATGGGGATTAAATTGATTGAGACTTATAAACGGTAACTACAATCTATAACTATAACCGGTACTTAAGACTAGTCTGATAAACGCTGTCCAGTTCCTCAGGATTAAGAATCTCATCAAGCATAGGAAATAACAGTCTTTCTTCGGTACGGGTATGCTGTTTCAGTAATTCACCAAACTCTCCCAGAATAGTATAGTCTCCTGATTTCATTTGCTGATAATAGCCATTCATAGTCAAATGTTCCTGCTGTAATTGCTGACAAAGCTGTACTGCTTCACTCTCTTGTTCTCTTTCTTTTTGCTGCACATTATTATTGCCGCTTTTGGCGCGGTGATTAATAAGCTGGAATATACTCTCTTCTTCAATTTGAAAATGTACCTGCCAGACATCAGGATACTCATTCACAATTTCCTGACAGAGTCTGGCTATCGCATCCTCTTTTCCACCGGCACTCACTTTTATGGCTTTTTGGGCTAAAACAAGTGACAGATGATGTTCTTTGGACAAAGGCTGTAATTGTTCAATTCGTTTCATATTTTTCCAATAAATAGTTTTTTAGTCATGCATCAGCATTTAGAAATACATACTGAGTCGTTAACAGGGTAAAAAGCGTATAATAAGGTCATTTAACACTATCAGCCCACATTTGTCAGGTGATTAACGAGGCCTTTTTGTCATTATTAAACTATCTCCAAACCATCATTCTTTTTTGTATGACTTAAAAAAGCAATTATTGTCGCTACTGATCCTTGCCGCTCCGGTGGTCGGCACTCAGTTTAGTCAATTGGCAATGGGCGTTGTTGATACCATCATGTCCGGTCAGGCCAGTGCTGTCGATCTTGCTGCAGTAGCTGTCGGCTCCAGTATCTGGATCCCTCTAATGTTATTTATCGGTGGTATTTTAACCGCTATTACTCCCACTGTGGCGCATTTTTGTGGAGCAGAACACTATCATAAAATCGGCCATACCGTCCGTCAGTCACTCTGGATTGGTCTTATTTTAAGTATATTGGGATTTATAGTATTAACATCAATTCATGATTTATTTGTATTTATGAATGTTGAAGCCCCTATTCTGCCCATTGCCAGCGGTTATCTTTATGCAATTGCCTGGGGAATGCCTGCTATTGCCGGTTTTTATATTCTGCGTTATCTCAATGAAGGCATGGCTAATATCATACCGATTATGCTGACGGGAATTCTGGGACTTATGGTCAATATTTTGTCCAATTATATGTTGATCTTCGGTCACTTTGGCGCACCACAACTGGGTGGTATCGGTGCCGGCTGGGCGACAACCATTACTCATTGGGTGATGCTATTGTGTTTATCCATCTATGTGTTTAAGAGTAAACGATTTGCAGCAATTAAAC
>WTAX01000278.1 GCA_013139395.1 Gammaproteobacteria bacterium
CCAACCTGTGACGGGTTTAAAACGCTTACCATAATCGTTTGATAAATCAATCAGCGTATGATCCATTTCCTGGACACCCTGATGTTTGATGTAATGGATTGGGCCGCCCAGGAACGGCGCAAAACCAGTACCGAATATAATTCCGGCATCAAGATGATCAGAGTCAGCAACGATTTTTTCATCAAGGCAGGCAACGGCCTCATTAAACAGGCGAAACATCAGACGATTGCTAATTTGTTTTTGCGTTAATCCCTGATAACTTTCTTTTATTTTAATGGCTTTTGTTTTTATGGCTCTGCCTTTTTTGTAATGATAGAAACCCTGATTTGACTTTATACCCAGATTACCATCATTTACGAGATTTTTGAGTATTTCAGGAACACTGACTTTTTGCGATTGTGACAGATTGTCGGCGACAGAAAGACAGATATCTAATCCGACTTTGTCAGCCAGCTCAATTGGTCCCATGGGCATACCAAAATCTTTTGCTGCTTTATCTATAGTGTTTGCAGGAATGCCTTCTGAATATAATTCTATCGCTTCAAGCAGATAAGGCATCAATACCCGATTAACCAGAAAACCTGGTGTACTGGTGACATGAAGTGGTAATTTACCGATATAACGTGCAAAATCAGCGGCTATTTGTCTGCTCAATTGTGCTGTTTCAGGTGAACTGATGATCTCAATTAAGGGCATTTTGGCGACGGGATTAAAAAAGTGGATGCCCACCAGACGTGATGGCATTTGTAAAACTTTTGATATGTCACCAAGTGGAATGCTGGATGTGTTGGTAGCAAAGATACAGTCTGTTCGACTATTCTTTTCCGCTTCGATAAAAACCTGTTGCTTGGCGCTGACATTTTCTATAATGGCTTCTATGACAAGATCAGCTTTTTTTAAACCGAGATTATTAATGTCAGGTATTAAGCGATCCATAGCGGATTGAAACAAATGTTTTTCTTTTAGTTTGCTGCTAAAAAAATGATTGCCACGCTGAATTAATCGTGCCAGAACTTCATGGCTTCTATCATGAACTGTTACGGTAAAACCTTTATAAACACACCATATTGCAATATCTCCACCCATTACACCACCACCAATAATATGGATGTGTTTTAATGATGTTTTTGCATGTTCATGCTGTGACCGGGCTTTTAATTTATTTTGTAAATGAAATACACGGATTAGATTTTGTGCGCTTTCACTGATAATTAAATGTGCGACTGATTCAGCTTCTTTTTTCATCATAATATCATCATTATCAGCATATAAATGCCACAGTTTGATTAACTCAAAAGGTGCAGGGTAATGTTTTTTCTGCACTCTTTTACTGATATTTTTTTTCAACAGGTAAGCAATAATGGAACGAATAAAATCGACTTCTAATAATGAAAAATAAAAAGGGCGTTGATGTTTTTTATTAATCGATCTCAGCATGGCTTTGTTTGCCAGACATTGTTTAACAATTGAATCAAAGTGACGTTCAGGGATTACATCATCTATCAGACCCATGCTTTTAGCCTGCTTAACGGATAATGTTCTTCCTGATAACATCAGCTCCATTGCTTTAAATACACCCAGTAATCGATTGCTTCGGACAGTACCGCCAAACCCCGGATGAATACCTAATTTAACTTCCGGGAGTCCTAATCTGGTATGGATATTATCCAGAGCAAAACGATATTCACAGGCCAGCGCCAGTTCCATGCCGCCGCCCAGACAATGACCATTGATTAGAGCAAAGGTCGGGAAGGGCAGGTTTTCAATGATATTCATCACATGCTGGCCGGTTTGAATAGACTGTAATGCCTTATCATAAGCATCGAGTTGCCGGCTTTGATCAGAGTCTGAAAACTCATTAACATCAGCACCGGCAATAAAGCAATCGATTTTTTTGGAACGAAAAACTAATGCTTTTAAGGAGGTTTTTTTTATTTCATCAAGAATAATTTGTAATTCAATAAGAATCTCACGAGATAATACGTTGACTGATGTGTCGGGCTGGTCTAAAGTCAGAGTGACAATATGAGCATCATCTTTATCCACTAACCAGTTTTTATATGTTGTGTTCATTGTTCAATCCCCCCTTGATTGATGTGCTGCTGAGATAGATTCAAGCAGAACAGCACCGCCCTGACCACCGCCGATGCAAAGTGAAGCAATACCGCGAAGGGGCACTTTTGATGAATAATGTTTTTCTAATGATTGACGTTTTAATACCTTGAGAAGATGCAAAACAATGCGACTGCCGCTGGCTCCGACGGGATGCCCGAGGCTAATCCCGCCGCCATCAATATTCAGTGTGTCTTCTGGGATTTCCCCCATTTTTTTTGTTAAGCCCAGTTCTTTTTTACAATAGTCGTCATCATTTAATGCTTTTTTACAGGCAATTATCTGAGCTGCGAATGCTTCGTTTATTTCCCAATAATTAATGTCATCTAAATGGAGTTGATGTTTTTTTAATAGTGGTGTAATGGCATGGGCCGGACCCAGTCCCATTTCTTCTGGTGCAAGTCCTGCCCAATGACAATCTATTAATCGACCTAAAATGGATAAGTCATACTGTTTAATAATTCTTTCACTTGCCAGCATAAGCACTGCTGCGCCATCACTTACCTGGGCACTATTGCCGGCAGTGACTGAACCATATTTTTTATCAAAGACTGGTTTTAATTGACTGAGCTTGTCTAATGTTGAATCACTTCTTACGCCGTCATCCTGTGAAAAGTAATGATTTTTTTTGTCATAAATGGAGGTGATTTCATCAGCTATTATCCCGCGTGTTATTGCCTGTGACAGACGCTGATGACTTTGCAGGGCATAATTGTCCATTTCTGTACGAGTGATGTTAAATCGCCAGGCCAGATTTTCAGCAGTCTGGCCCATTGAAAGATCGGTTAACGGATCTTTCAGCCCTTTTAAAATACTGAAAACAGGGATAAAGAATGAGGGTCTTAAATGTAGAATTTGCTGCAGGTATTTTGCTATGACTGTTAAGCCGGATGAGCGAATGCGAAACCAGTCTGATAACCAGTTAATCATCGAATTATTCCATAAAACCGGTGCTCTTGACATGACTTCAGTGCCGCCCACCAGAACGATATCAGCTTTACCATTGCGTATACTATGCATACCACTGTCAATAGCCTGAAGACCGGATGCACAATTACGCTGCACCGTCCAGGCAGGAGTCGTCTTATCACAACCAATTCTCAGTGCAATCTGCCGGGCAATATTGGCCTCACTGGCATCAGCCATAACACAGCCAATAATGACTTCATCAATTTCCTGTGCAGGGAAGGGCATTTTCAGTAGTAGTTCACGGGCTGCAGACACTGCCAGATCTGCAGCACTAAAAGG
>WTAX01000187.1 GCA_013139395.1 Gammaproteobacteria bacterium
AACAAATGAAACCAATATTTATAGTAATATTATTAATCACCCTATCAGCCTGTACTCAGGAATCACAAAATAAATTAAGTCGTTCCATTCAGAACTGGACAGGAACCGATGGCGTTTTAGATATTTATATGGGTGAAAAACTGGTTAAACGCTTTATCAAAATTGATAAACTCTCCACTGCCCAAAGTACCTCAGGTAATACAGCTCGTGATTATCGCTATGGCTATGGCATTTTAGATAACAATCAAAATTTTAAAGCTGATGCCGGCGAGAAGAAAATCTACTTTGAGATCAGTGGCTATGCGACCCCCTATATTTTCTATGATTCACCACTATAACTAAATCAGGGTTACTATATCAGCAAAACTGATAAAAGCGGCAGTTTGAAAACAGGTGTCACAGCAGCCAGACTCGCATAATAGCCAAATAAAAAAATTCCGGTATTTCAATTATTTTAATTCAACTTATTCAAGTGTCTGGTATTTATTTGAAGAACGAAAACAGCTTGAAATAAGTGCAATATTATAGTAAGTTTTTATAAACACTCACCATCAGTATAGCATTATAATTAAAAAATACTTGAAGGCATCCGAAAGATGATAAAGACAACAACTTAAAGTTCATCAAGGTCCATCACTTGCAGACCAAAACAAAATACTAACCCAATTCTTCACCATTTCAACAATATCACTTCTTGCCAGCATTAGGCTTAATATTATTCACACCTTGATTTTTATACCCATGCTCAATTCATAGCATGATATATTTTCATAGCTTTGAAAAACAGATAACCACTAAAACTAATTACTCTTACATTCATCAAAAAATCACCCCCTAATAAATCAGCCTGTTATAACAACTTACAAAAGATAAAACCAAAAAAATTTATAGGCATGCACACAAATCATGCAAAAAACATTCATTTAAACCGGTAACACAAGTAAGGAAATCCTGACACCTTAAAAACATTATTAATGTATAATAATGTTAAATCAAAAAAAACAAGATAAACTGATGTAAGTTTCTCTAGTTTTTATATTTCAACCTACATAACTGTTAGTGTAAGGAATAATATGAACGTAAATATAAAAAAATACATGTTGGTTTGCATTTCTATTTTTATTACAATTACAACAAGTCAATCTTTTGCAAAAAATTACCACATCAAATGGAAAGAACGGGATGGAAAAATATTATTAAATACTGTTTGTTATAATCAAACAGGCAGATTTGACAAAATACCATGTAAAAATCAAGCCAAAGAACATTTTACAAAAATATGTAAAAAAACCGGGCAAAAAAAATTTTGTGATGCTTCAAGATACTTCAATCCTAATGCTCATGGTACACTTAGCGGTGCAAGCTACTGAACTAATAATACACAAAGGATTTTAAAAAAATAATAAACGAGACTATTATGCGACAAAAAGGAAAAATAACAAACTGGAATGATGACAAAGGCTTTGGCTTTATAACACCTGTGGGTGATGGAAAGCAGATATTTATTCATGTTAAAGCCTTTAAAAACCGTAACACTCGTCCAGAGATCAATCAAATAGTCACTTATGATATATCCAAAGACAATCAAGGCAGAGTTTGTGCAGAAAATGCTTCGAGGTTAGAAGATAAATCGACTAAAAGATCAAAAAATAATATTAGTGCTACATCAGTAATTATTGTTTTTGTATTTGCTATTTTTCTTGCTCTTTCAGTACTAACAGCAAAAATACCTGTTATTGTCTTAGCTTTTTATTCCGTTGCCAGTTTGTTAACTTTTATCATGTATGCAGTAGATAAATCAGCAGCTCAAAACGGTGATTGGAGAACTCCAGAAAGCACATTACATTTTTTATCTCTTGCTGGTGGTTGGCCTGGAGCTCTTATAGCACAACAAAAATTACGTCACAAATCTAAAAAACAATCCTTTAGGGCAGTGTTTTGGGTAACTGTATTTATCAACTTCTCTGCATTTATCTGGCTATTAACTCCAAACGGCAATACATTTTTGCAATCTTTTATGATTAACATAACATAGTTTTGCTCCGGGCTTCCTTCACACCTATCCTCACGGATCAGCACTTGCCTTTCGCTAGGAGCTTGTCCGAGAATAGAAAGCCTACTGCGGAAAAGCTGATTTGGCCATATTTTCCTATCATTTTCATTTAATAGAACAACTATTGGCTTCAAATGATAGGAAAATCTGACTCAAAACAGCGTTCCCTCGCGACGACTTCTATTCTCGGACAGACTCCTAGCGGTATATCATTATTATTTTGTAACTATTTAGCGTGTATTTCTAAATAACACTAGTTAGGGTCTTGGAAATAATAAATTTTACGGGTTTTCTGTAGGGGTGAATTCATTCGCCCTTACAAAACCCGAATCTCTAAGTTGCTTGAGTATATTGCAGACTTATAGATTTGCTTTTAAGGCAGCATTCATCAAGTCTTTACCAATGTCCTTTTCGAATTTTTTCCACACAGGCTTCATTGCAGCAACCCAGGCTTGACGTTGGTCATCAGTTAAAGTGCGCACAGTAGCGCCTGCTTTAATCACATTCTCTTTATTCTGATTGTTAACTTTGCTGGACTCAGCATTGCGGACTTGCGTTACTTCTTGCAAAATAGTGCTCAATTGACTGCGGACATCTTCTGGCAAACCTTTCCACCATTTTGATGAGGTGACAACCAGGTAATCAAGAATACCGTGATTAGTTTCAGTCACACCATCCTGAACTTCGAAGAACTTTTTGCCATAGATATTTGACCAGGTATTTTCCTGTCCATCAATTACCTTGGTCTGCAGACCACCATAAACTTCTTTGAATGACATTTTTTGTGGACTGGCACCCAGTTGCTCAAACTGAGCGACCAGCACATCAGATGCCTGAACACGGAACTTGAGTCCTTTGGCATCAGAAGGTTTGATCAGGGGTTTATTGGCGGACATTTGCTTCATACCATTATGCCAGAATGCCAGACCTTTCAAACCACGGCGATTCATAGAGTTTTTAAGTTTTTCCCCATCAGCTGAATTTTGAAAACGATCAACTGCGTTAACATCATTAAAAATAAATGGTAAATCAAATATACGAAACTTTTTAGTAAACTTTTCAAATTTAGATAATGAAGGCGCAGCCATTTGAACATCACCATTTAACATAGCTTCAAGCACTTTTTTATCATTGTAGAGCGTTGAATTTGGAAACACCTGCATACAGACTTTACCATTCATTTCTTCATTGACACGTTTTTCCAACAATGAAGCTGCAATCCCTTTGGGATGCTTATCTGTATTAGTCACATGACTGAACTTAATCACCAGTTCGCCGGGATCACAGTTTGCCAGTGCGGATGTGCTGGCAACTGCCAGTGTTGATGAAACAACAAGACCTATTAGAACTTTTCTCATTTAATGCCCCTTCGAGTTAATAATTTTAATATGAATTAAAGTGTTCAATTCTGTTATGAACTTCATCTATGTATCATTATCTATGCCATAGTAAGAAAATAAGAATACTTCAGACATAAGCAATTGAAAGAAATATAGTAATATGAATCGTGTATTTTTCTACTCGAACACAAATGAGTGGATTGCTACCCATTTGTATATTTTTATGGGCATAAACTTACCCAAAACAGATTTTATGCAGCAGGCTCTCTATTCTCAGACAAGCTCCTGGCATTATAAAGATGATTAAACTATTATAGGAAAAAAATAACTGACTATTAATTTCATTATGCCAATAAAAACCCCGTACTTAATTAAAACTCCTGTGGTTTTATGCGCGGTAATACTTATGTTGCTAATGATCTGGTCGGGAGGCTATATCAGCTGGAAAATGGGTATTGATAAGCTTCATCAGAATAGTCAACAACAACTCGAGCAATTTATCAGTCATCTTGATGCTCGTTTAGCCCGTTTTCAATTTATTCCGCAGCTTATTTCTAAAAATACAATATTAGTTGAACTGTTGAAACACCCCGGAAGTAATCCTCGTATAGACCTCGTCAATCACTTTTTAGAAGAGGTTAACAATATCATTGGTGCTTCAGACACCTACTTAATGAATTCTCAGGGTCTGACTCTGGCAGCCAGCAACTGGCAAAAAGAACGCACGTTTAACAAACGAAATTTTAATTTTCGACCCTATTTCATTGATGCAATGAAGGGCAAGCTTGGACGCTATTTTGCACTTGGCTCCACATCTGGAAAACGAGGATATTATTTTGCTTATCCTATTATTTATGCGGCAGAAAACCTGGGGGTCATTGTCGTCAAGATGGATTTATCCAATATCGAGTTAAACTGGTCGAATCGAAAAGTCCAGTTTATTGTGAGTGATTTGGAAGGAATTACTTTCATTACTACACAGCCTGAATGGTTGTATCATGGTATCAAACCTTTGTCGGCAGAAACTCTTCAACAAATACATCTCAGTCAACGTTACAATGGAATTGATATAAAAGATTTGAATACCAATACATTAAATGTAATTTCTGATAATAGTTCTATTATCAGAATTAATGATAATACTAAAGGGAAAAGTAATAACGAATATTTCACCCTACAGAAAAACATGTCTCATGCTGGCTGGAATGTCATGATTCTGGCACCACTAAATGAACTTAGGCAAAACCGCTTAATTGTGACCATTGTTTTATCTCTGCTTGCTATATTATCTCTACTCATTAGTTTTCTCATCTGGCAGCGATTCAAACGCCGGCAGGAAAGAGAACACTTTCAACAAGAGGCACAAAAACAACTTGAACATCAGGTTGTCGTTAGAACCAGAGATTTAAGTCATGAAATTGATGAACGTAAACAAACCGAAAAAATACTACGTGATACTCAGGATGAATTGATTCAAACGGCAAAATTAGCAGTTCTGGGTCAAATGTCCGCAAGTATTAGTCATGAATTAAATAATCCTCTGGCAGCCATTCATAGTTATAGTGATAATGCCCGGAAGTTTTTAAATATGAATAAATTAACACAGGTAGATGAGAATCTGTGTCGCATCGTTCAACTGACAAAACGTATGAGTAAGATCAGTTCACAACTTAAATTTTTTTCACGTAAATCCAACCAGAACATGGAAGTTGTAAGCATACAAAAAGTAATTCAATCAGCTATCGATATCGTTAGTCATAAATATAAAAACAGCAGTTCTGTTATTAATATTCAAAGCCATGTTTCAGGCTTAAAAGCCCGGGCCGATATTATTCAGCTAGAGCAGATTTTAATAAACCTGATCAACAATGCCATGCAGGCAATCGAAGGTCAGGAACATGGTGAAGTCATTATACACATAGAGCAGGATAATCAATGGGCTTTTATTCATGTTGATGATAATGGTTCAGGAATAGAATTAAAAAATATTGAAAAAATTTTTGATCCTTTTTTTACCACAAAAAAATCAGGACTTGGGCTTGGATTGTCGATATCAGCCAGAATTATGAAGATTATGAATGGTAAGTTATCAGCATGCAATTTACCTGCAGGTGGAGCAAGATTTACTATCTCATTATTAGTAGCGGAGACAAAACATGATAAAAAAGCTCACTGATGTTTTCTTTATTGATGATGAATATGATCTACGTTTAGCGAATGAACAAACATTAGAACTTGCAGGTTATAATGTTGAGTTATTTGAAAAAGCAGAAGATGCTATTGCAAAAATAAATATTCAATGGCCTGGTGTTGTCATCTGTGATATCCGTTTACCCGGTATGGATGGAATATGTCTGCTGCAGGAAGCGCTAAAACTCGATAGCGAATTACCCGTCATATTAATCACTGGTCATGGCGATATATCTATGGCTGTCGATGCGATACAAATGGGAGCCTACGACTTTATCGAAAAACCATTTTCTTCTGATCGACTGGTTGAAACCGTTAGACGGGCACTGGACAAACGTCAACTGACAATAGAAAACCGTCAACTTAAAACTAAACTGGAAGATCAAGAAGTACTAGGTCCTCGTATTATTGGTAAAAGTCAGGTTATGCAGACTTTACGTAATACAATCAAGCAACTGTCTGACACTGATATTGACATTTTGTTAATCGGTGAAACAGGTACAGGAAAGGAATTAATTGCACGTTCACTACACGAACAAAGTAAACGACGTGAAAAAAAATTTGTTGCTATCAATTGTGGTGCCATACCTGAAAATCTCATAGAAAGTGAATTATTTGGCCATGAAAAAGGTGCATTTACCGGTGCAGAGATACAACGTTCCGGTAAGTTTGAGTATGCAGAAGGGGGAACAATTTTTCTCGATGAGATTGAATCCATGCCATTAGTGACACAGGTTCGACTGTTACGTGTCCTTCAGGAACGCTCTCTGGAACGATTAGGCTCCAATGAAACTGTGCAGCTGGATATACGTATTATTACGGCTTCAAAAATTGATTTACGATATTTAGTAGACAAGGGTGAGTTTCGTGAAGATCTTTATTACCGCCTGAACGTGGTAATATTGGACATACCACCCTTACGCGAGCACAGACAGGATATACCACATTTATTTCAACATTTTGTATTAATTTCTTCTGCTCGCTATGGCAGAGAAGTACCAGCAATCCCCCCAAATACCTATCAGAGATTAATGTCATTTAACTGGCCGGGAAATGTTCGTGAATTGCGTAACCTGACTGAACGTTTTGTTTTATTAGGCGATGAATGTATTTCAAATCTGGACACAAACACAAATAAAATACCTTGCACACCGATGACATTACCTGAACATGTCGAAGTTTTTGAGCGGGCACTAATAAAAGAAGCACTTTCAGATTCAGGTGGTATTATTAAAGATACCATGCTATTACTTGGACTGCCTAGAAAAACCCTCTATGATAAGATGCAAAAATTTGGTCTGGATAAAAAAGCATACAAATAACATTCCTGAATTTGAGTAACGGATGGCATCATTTAATGAATCCAGCTATTAACTTGACTATAGCGTTATTAGACCCCAAACCACGCAGGAGGAATAACAAACGCCATAGTTAATGCAGCTGTTGATGTAACAACGATGCCAAGTGAAATAGATAATAACAATTTTTTTACCATAATTAAGTTCATGATATTTCCCTCATACAATTAATAATAAAACATTTCCGATTTAGCTTTTAGTGAATATTTCTAAATCGTGTATGGTTTATACTTTATCGCTAACTGTTTTATTTCTCAGTGACTAAAGACACAATGGCTTTGTGAAATAATCACATTTTTAAACTGTTGTTTGAGGAAGTTAGGAAACCAGACAGGTTAAAAGCATGCCCTATCCGGGCGGGCGTTCTGCCTTCCCATTTTAATTTATCAGAGGTGACTTTGAATCTAAGGTCACCTTTTCGATAAATTTGTTAATAATCCTAGGTTTCAATTTGATCTTTATAATAAAAACACAGTTTACAGGCTTCTTTTTTACTTTCTATCTGTTCTCGTAAAAATGTTACTGACGAGTCATGGACATGACATAAATCAGATTCTAAATCCCAACAATGTTCGCCATTATTTTTACGTTTACTACAATCCATTGAATCACAATTAAAATACTCGTAGCATTCTTTCATATTAAACAACCTATTTATTTTTCAGCAATCACTATGAAGACAACAACCTACTAAATTAGTATGGTTTAGTAATTACGAGAAATCAAGAAATTCTATGATATGCGTATGGTGGATTTCTATCCGATGTGAATGGAAATGGAATAATTGTTTGCTGATAGAGCCAGAGTATTAAGGCAAACTGATAAAGAGCAACTTATCCGGGATAGTTGTTCTACTTGCCAGATTTATCATTCATAAGGAATATTTTTATATTCCTCTGCATAAATTTTTGTCAAATGCTAAAGAAATCACAGATACTGCCGATTATACAAATTAGAATAAAAAATAATCTGCTTTTATTCAAAGGGATTTTCACTACATACAGTGTCTATGGAATTAAAAGATGAACAAACCTACTTTACTAGTGATTGATGATGATATTCAGATGGCTAAATCAACTGCTGAAATAACTAATCTAATAGGTTTTGAAAGTTCTTTCGAAAACAGTTGTGAGCCTTTTCTGAAAACGATTGATAATCAATATTATGATGTAATTATTAGTGACCTCTGTATGCCGGAAATAGACGGCATAGAGTTGATTAATGAGTTATCAGCCAAAGAAATTAAGAGTTCTCTTGTTCTTATGAGTGGCTTTGATGAGAAAATACTTGAAACAGCAGAACATTTCGCAAAAGTTAAAGGATTAAATATTATCGGAACGCTCAGTAAGCCTTTTAAATTTAATGAAATTAATCTCTTATTAGAGAAACGTTGATAAATTATTTAACAAGAAAAGCAGACGCCTGCATAAGCTATTGTGAACTAATTTACTCCGTTTTTATCATTAGAGTCCTTGTCTGACTTAGCAAATTCATGGCGCAATTTTGCCAGTTCCAGTAAACGCAATTGCACTCTGGAGTTGATGCTGCCTTCAGGATAAAGACCATCCTCATTCAATTCACCGGCAGTAACACCGGTCAATAATTCAATGGCTTCATCCACCGTGCTTACCGGATAAATGTGAAACTTCCCTGCTTTTGCTGCTGCCACCACATCGGCACGCAGCATTAAATGTTTGACATTTGATTCCGGTACGACCACACCTTGTTTACCTGTGGCTCCTTTTAACATGCAAATATCAAAAAAGCCTTCAATCTTTTC
>WTAX01000428.1 GCA_013139395.1 Gammaproteobacteria bacterium
CTTTTGTTGATGATAGTTATTATGGACCAGCATTTCATAGGCATTGATAAATTCAACAATATTAGTCTCTACATTTTTCCCATTATTCAGTAGCCTGACCTTAATATCTCCCTGTATTGAAGGGATCACCAGGCTGTGAGACGTTTCCTGAACAGAAGCAAGACAATCAGAAAATACCTCCCCACTTTCTGTTTCAAAGCTAATCGATTTAATTTTTGTAATGCCACTAATATTTTTTAGTATTGAGACAAGACTGGATACAGATATTTTTTTTGATTTATTTTCAATATCTTTGTCATCGAGGAAACCAGAGCTTAATAGAGGACCCGTCAATTTATCGGCGAGTAAATATTCATCTGAACTATCAGTTTGCATAGCCTTTTTATCGATAGTGCCGGATATACTCTTACTGATATTGAAGTAGATGTCTGCAAGTATCTGTATCGATGGCCTGTCATCAATTTCTATTGTGGCGACAAGATCAACTTTTTTTTCCTCAATAAAAACGATTCGATTGATATCTTCTCCCAGATTTCTAACCTGATTGAATGCTTTTTTGACTCTTTTTTTTATTGCCTCAGGTGTAGAACAATCTTTATGCTCAAACATGTTTTGTTTCTGCGCGATATAAACGTCAAACAGGCAGCTACACAACATCGATAGAGCGCCGCTTTCTGATATTCTGGCAGGTGTCAAATAAACATAGGCAATCTCATCGACCCTGTCGATAAGATATTTTTGATAATCCATAGTGGTGATCGGACGATTTGGTAATGCTTCATCTGCTGTAAACAAACCATGCTGGTGTAAATCAATCGTCTCATCAGTATTAACGAGCAAATCGTCAATAGCGTATTCGGATCGATAATTTATGTCCGTTAGTGCATAACAAAGCTGCTCCAGAATGGTTATACCCGGGTCATGCAAGTTGTAATCTGTCCATAAATTCCCCGACATGAGCTGAACATTCTCAAGCATTTCCGCTCTTAGCGTGCTGAACTCGCTATCTGATAATCTCTTTGGAAGATGGCCAATAAACTGACTCATTTGTTATGTCCTGTACCTTGCTCACTGCCAGCTTCATGGCCTGGAAAAGTATCATGGTCTGACCACAAATTCGTAATGTGATAGTCAATAATAGAACCATCTCCATAGTCACAGTTAGTTTTAATTTGCAGCTCGTACTGTCCCTTTTTTTTCCCTGGCTTCCATCTCAATTTTATCTTATGAAGAAACGAGTCATAGAATGAATGAGTACAGCGGATTCGATTCTTCAACCCTAAAAAACTCAACAAGTTTTTTTTGACAGGACTGATGGTGTGCATGGCAATGGCATGAATCATTCCATAGCGTTTTTTTCTATCATTTTTAGCTCTGGCGACCACTTCCAGAGTCTGGCAACCGACAAATGGCCCCGCTATAGTGTGCCAAACATTATCGGCCTTCGGTGATGGATAAACATTGTTTACTTTACTTACTGTGCCTCGACGTCCTTCCGAGCGTACATTTCCTGCCACATGTAATGTATCTTGCGGTTGTTCCAGCCCAATACCTATTTTTGCCTGACCGTTGCTGGTATTTAAATTGAGCAAATATTTCGCAGTCAGGGCTTCTTTTTTATTAAACAGATCATCATCTTTAGCGATAACTTTTCCAATAATCAGGTTATTGTCACTACCATCAAATTTAATAGACCATAATGGTTCACTGGGGCGTGATTTTTTAAAAAAACTGATCAGACTTTCGGAATCACCAATATTAGTAATTTCAAATCCATGTTCGTCAGATTTACTAAAACCTTCATCGTCCATATTCAACATAGAATCAATAAGGTCAGCAAACATGGCTGCTGAAGGCATGGCTCCATCTTCAAATAATTTCTTTAAGGTATCTCTATTACGCGATGGCATCGCTATTATTTCCTTCACTAATGGCTCTTGTTCCATTAATAATAAAAGTACTACCTATACTGATATTATTAATACCTACTGGTTCTGCTTCACGATTTAGCATATTTTTTTCACTATCTATTACTTCTATATAATGTGTTTTTGCTGATATTGCCAAACTCCAGGCTACGCTTGATGAGATGTCATCCCTGGATCGATTATTTGAATGCGTCGTTTTTATGCGTTCAGCGGCTGAATCTATCAGCGAATATTTTTTCGGTTTGTCTTCCCGCATGAACACATCTATTATCGAAAACCTGGAAACATCGGACACATAGGGTAAGTCTAAAATATAAGATTCAATATCTTTCTTTCGAATCGTCCAGTCGAATTTCACTCCGTAGCCTTTGCCTGACCAGGGGGAAATATAATTCGAGATGGCCTGATTTAATTTTTTTACAAATTGACCGGTATTCAATTTTTTAGAAAACTTGACTACACACCTTATTTGTATGATTTCATAAGAAGGATTGCATACTTCCAGTTTAATATTGGCTGGCATTAGCGGTTTAAGGTAGTCTTCAATTTCCTTTATTTCAACAGCATTAACCAGGTAGCCCTGGGTAGCAACACTGTCTTTTTCAACAACTTTTGGCACAACAACGACTAACACATGGCCGGGGGATGGTTTTAACTGTTTTTTTGAGGTAGCGGCAAAACACTTAACCATATATAACTGTGGAAACTTTTCTAATACAAGTCGCTCATAATCCCAAATAGTAATAGCCC
>WTAX01000537.1 GCA_013139395.1 Gammaproteobacteria bacterium
CTGGTGAATGAGCAGGTCTCTTTAGTGGATACGATGAAAAACCAGATTATGGATATTGCTGGTGTGAAGAAAAAATTTGGTGTCACACCGGAGCAAATTAAAGACTATCTGGCCTTAATTGGTGATACTTCTGATAATATCCCCGGAGTCGCTAAAGTCGGTCCTAAAACAGCGGTTAAATGGCTGGATGAATATGAAAGCGTTGCCAATATTATTGATAATGCCGAACAATTCAAAGGTAAGGTCGGTGAAAATCTGCGCTCTTCTCTTGAGCAATTAAAATTGTCCTATCAATTAGTGACGATTAAGCTTGATGTGGAAATGCCCGAAACAGTCGAGCAGCTTTGTCTGAGCGAACAAAATTCAGAAAAACTAAAAGAACTCTATGGAGAACTGGAGTTTAAAACCTGGTTATCGCAATTATTGACGAAGGAATTTGCAGGTACACAACAGGATTTACTGGGTGATGATAATACTCAAACTGAGCTTGCAGATAGTCACCAGAATAACCAAAAAGGCGACTATACCACCATTACAGACTGGGAAACATTTGAGCTATGGGAAAAGCGATTACAACAGGCAGAGCTTATTGCTTTTGATACAGAAACCACATCACTGGATTATATGCAGGCAGAAATCGTTGGTGTTTCCTTTGCAGTTGAAAGTGGTCAGGCGGCCTATATTCCGTTAATTCATAAAGATGTTGAAGCGCCGACTCAACTGGATCGTATTGAGGTATTATCCCGTTTGAAGCCTTTGCTTGAAGATCCCCAAAAGGCCAAAGTGGGACAAAATATTAAATATGATCGCAATGTCTTATTAAATCATGGTATCAATTTACAAGGCATTGCCTTTGATACCATGTTGGAATCCTATGTGCTCGATAGCACAGCAACCCGTCATAATATGGATGCATTAGCGCTTAAATATTTAAGTTATCAAACGACGAAGTATGAAGATATTGCCGGTAAGGGTGTTAAGCAGTTACGCTTTGATGAAGTACCCGTTGCTCAGGCTGCACCTTATGCGGCAGAAGATGCTGATATTACCTTACGACTGCATGAGACTCTCTGGCCTAAACTGGCAGAGCAGGATGGCTTAAAATCACTTTTTAAAGAAGTGGAATTACCACTGGTGTCGGTGTTATCTCATATTGAGCGTAATGGTGTGCTGGTCGATGCCGCTTTATTACAGCAGCAAAGTCAGGAGATTGCACTCAAACTTAAGGCGCTGGAAGAGCAGGCATTTGAATTGGCAGAAGAGCCGTTCAATATGTCATCACCAAAACAAATACAACATATTCTATTTGAAAAAATGGCTTTGCCGGTTAAAGCAAAAACGCCCAAAGGTCAGCCATCAACGGCAGAATCAGTTTTGCAGGAACTGGCATTTGATTACCCCTTGCCGAAATTAATTTTAGAGCATCGTTCACTGGCTAAATTAAAATCAACCTATACTGATAAACTGCCGCTGCAGATAGATGCCAAAACAGGTCGGATTCACACCTCTTATAATCAGGCAGTGGCAGTGACCGGAAGGCTGTCATCGACTGAGCCTAACCTGCAGAATATTCCCATAAGAACAGAGCAGGGCAGAAAAGTACGCCAGGCTTTTATTGCTCCACAGGGTAAAAAAATAGTTGCCGCTGATTATTCTCAAATAGAATTGCGAATTATGGCTCATCTTTCACAAGATCCAGGACTGCTTAAAGCCTTTGAGCAGGGATTGGATGTGCATAAATCAACAGCGGCTGAAGTCTTTGGTATTGACCTGGAATCGGTGAGTACCGAGCAGCGCCGTAGTGCCAAGGCCATCAACTTTGGCTTAATCTATGGTATGTCAGCCTTTGGTCTGGCAAAACAGCTGGATATTGGCAGAAAAGATGCACAAGGTTATATTGATCTCTACTTTACTCGTTATCCGGGTGTGAAAGATTATATGGATAGAATGCGAGAACTGGCAAAAGAACAGGGCTATGTTGAAACGGTTTTTGGGCGCAGACTGTATATTCCGGAAATCAATTCTCGTAACGGTCAGCGCCGTCAATATGCGGAACGTACGGCCATCAATGCACCCATGCAGGGTAGTGCTGCGGATATTATTAAACGAGCGATGATTGCTATGGATCAATGGTTAGAATCAGAAGCGCTGTCCGGTCAGAAATTTGACGGTATAAAAATGACCATGCAGGTGCATGATGAGCTGGTATTTGAAGTGCCGGAGAGTGTTCTTGATGAGGCAGTCGAAAAGATTAAGACTATTATGAGTGCTGCTGCCCAGCTGAAAGTGCCATTAATAGTCGAAGCAGGCATTGGTGACAACTGGGATGAGGCTCATTAAGGCTAATGGAAAAGTTCTGCAACCATTCAGCTTACACTTCTTAATTAGGTGGAGTTGAGGTTTTAACCTCTTACTCCAGCTTATCCTGTATTACCACAGACTTTTTACCGCTAGATTTGAAGTTAACAACAAACAGTATGAGGAAGCAG
Source organism: Gammaproteobacteria bacterium (assembly GCA_013139395.1). Taxonomy (GTDB): domain Bacteria; phylum Pseudomonadota; class Gammaproteobacteria; order GRL18; family GRL18; genus GRL18. The sequence continues at coordinate 2,490 of WTAX01000537.1, forward strand.
ACATGAAAAACTCTAATATTATTCCAGCCAAAGCCATTGTACCTTTTTTCGCGCTAAAATTTGAACTACTATAAGATTAGTGGACATATGGCAAATTACTCATGAATAATCAGTTTTACTGGCCAAAGAGGACAAAGTGCTTACTTAATTTATGTAACAAAGGCAAGTTTTCTCTTACAAGTTTTACTTTTTTTCATTTGACAATTCTATATTATCTACTAAGTTGAGTTATAAACTAGGATAAAAGTTATGTGGATTCATAATCTTGCTAATTTGATTAAATGCAATTGATTGAGCGTTTACATTATTTGTACTATTATATAAATATATATAAATAAAGTTTTTCTGTTTAATTTAAATGGAGAGCCCTATGCAAATTCCATTACAAATCACCTTCCGCCATATGGAACATTCTGATGCCCTGGAAACCAAAATCCGGAAAAAAGTGCAAAAGCTCGAGCAATTTGCTGAACATATAATGAGTTGCCGCGTTACCATTGATTTAGAACACAAACACCATCACCAGGGTAAGTTATTCAGTGTCAAAATCGATATTACCCTCCCAAAGACAGAAATTATTGCCGATCG
>WTAX01000440.1 GCA_013139395.1 Gammaproteobacteria bacterium
CATTCACTCTGTCATTGGTCGCGGTGGCAGGAAACTTATTGTCGGATTTGAAAATTGTTGAATACCGACAGACAAACCTATTTATTTTGGAGAACACAAAAATGAGTGCAACTTTTACACTTACTGCAGAACTGCGAACTGATACAGGGAAAGGTGCGAGCCGCCGCCTGCGTCATGCAAACAGAGTACCTGCAATTATTTATGGAGCAGATAAAGAGCCTGCTATGCTTACTTTAGGCCTTGATGAGCTTTTTCATGCTAGTGAAGACGAAGCTTTTTTCTCACATATTCTAACGATTGAACTTGATGGTAAATCAGAACAAGTCATTATTAAAGACATGCAGCGTCATCCTGCAAAAATTCAAATAATGCATGCGGATTTCCAGCGTATTGATGCTGACCATGCTCTGCATGTGAATGTACCACTACACTTCTTAAATGAAGATATTTCTGTGGGCGTAAAAGCCGGTGGTATTGTCTCTCATGAAATGACAGAACTTGAAGTCTCCTGTTTACCAAAAGACTTACCAGAGTTTATCGAAGTTGATATGGCTGATCTGGATGTTGGTGACTCAATTCACTTAACAGATATTGTACTGCCAGAAGGTGTTTCAAGTACTATCTTAATGCAGGGTGAAGGTCATGACCAGGCTGTTGCTGCTATCCACATGCCTCGTGGTGAAAAAATAGAAGATGAGACTGAAGTTGCTGAAGGTGCTGAAGGTGATGCTGAGAGTACTGAAGAAGAGTAAACACTTCCAGTACACAGAAGCATTATAGAATAAAACAGAAGCCGCAAAATGAGCAGTGATACAAACAATATTCAAATAATTGCCGGATTAGGTAATCCTGGCAATGAATATGAAAGAACACGCCATAATGCCGGCTTCTGGTTTATCGATCAATTAATTTCCCAATACAATCTGACACTTAAAAGCGAAGCCAAATTTTTAGGTGACGTAGCAAAACTTAATACGCCTTCCGGAAATGTCTGGTTATTAAAACCAACAACCTTTATGAATCGCAGCGGACAATCGATTGCTCGTTTAGCACAGTTCTACAAAATAAAACCAGAACAAATTTTAGTCGTACATGATGAGCTGGATTTACCTCCTGGAACAGTTAAATTGAAACAGGGTGGAGGACATGGGGGACATAATGGCTTACGAGATAGTATTGCTCACTTAGGTAAAAATTTTTATCGCCTGCGCTTAGGTATCGGTCATCCGGGAAATAAAGAACAAGTTGTGGGATTTGTTCTTGGCAAAACACCACAAAGTGAAAAAACATTAATTGAATCCTCAATTGATAAATCAATCGATTCAATTGAATTGATCATGCAGGGCGACATGCAAAAAGCAATGAATCAGTTACACGCCAAATAACTATCAGCAAAAACTTCTTATTAGACTCTTTAGTAAGAACAACATAGAACAGAGAAAATATCATGGGATTTAAATGCGGAATTGTCGGTTTACCTAATGTCGGTAAATCAACTCTCTTTAACGCTTTGACTAAAGCCGGCATTCAAGCCGAAAATTATCCATTTTGTACCATTGAACCCAATGTTGGTATTGTTCCAATGCCTGATCCCAGGTTGGATGTCCTGGCAGAAATTGTTAATCCAGAGAGAATATTAGCGACATCAATGGAATTTGTTGATATTGCTGGTCTGGTTGCAGGTGCCTCTAAAGGTGAAGGTCTGGGCAATAAATTTCTTGCCAATATACGTGAAACAGAAGCTATTGCACATGTTGTCAGGTGTTTTGAAAATGATGATATTGTCCATGTATCAGGTAAAATTGATCCCATAGATGATATTGAAATCATTAACACTGAATTAACTCTGGCTGATTTAGAGAGTGTTGAAAAGGCGCATCACAAGGCGGTTAAAAATTCCAAAAGTGGTAATAAAGAAGCCCTTGCCCGTAAAGGACTGCTGGAAAAAATTATTGAACACCTGGAAAAAGGTGAAACAGCCAGAACACTGGGTTTAAGCGATGATGAAAAACTGGAGATCAGAGATCTGCAATTATTAACGCTCAAACCTACAGTTTATATTGCCAATGTGGATGAAGATGGTTTTGCAGACAATCCATACTTAGATAAAGTCATCGAATATGCAGAAAAGGAAGGTTCAGCTGTCGTCAGTGTCTGTGCCGAAATTGAATCAGAAATGGTTGAACTGGATGCCGAAGAGCTGAAAGAATTTCTGGAAGACTTAGGCCTGGAAGAACCCGGCTTGAATAGAGTCATTCGTGCCGGCTATAAACTACTTAATCTGCAAACCTATTTTACCGCAGGGGTTAAGGAAGTCAGAGCCTGGACAATCCCTGTTGGTGCGACAGCGCCAAAAGCGGCTGCAGTCATACACACCGACTTTGAACGTGGATTTATTCGTGCTGAAGTGATTGCCTATGAAGATTTTGCAGAGTTTAAAGGTGAAGCAGGAGCCAAAGAGAAAGGCAAGCTGCGGGTAGAAGGGAAAGACTATATCGTACAAGATGGCGATGTCTTACACTTTAGATTTAATGTCTAAAGTTAAATAAATAAAGTTTAGAAAATATCGTTGACAATTGATCTAAATAAAGTAAAATATGCGCCTCTCTTCATTAAAGAAGAGATTGATGGCTATGTAGCTCAGCTGGTTAGAGCACAGCATTCATAATGCTGGGGTCGGTGGTTCAAGTCCACTCATAGCTACCAGTATTTAAGGAAATGAAAAAGTAATTGCTCATTTTCTTGTTAATTTACAGCTTATTTATCGTATAAAAAAGAACTTTAAATAAAATGAAAATTAAAGAAAAAAAGTGTTGACGGCAGATGAATACTGCGTATAATACACCACTCATTCAGCGACACTCTTAGTTAACACTAAAGAAATTGTTGAATAAACAGTCACTTAGGCGTAAAGCCTGATGAACTGATTGCTCTTTAAAAAGAAATCGAACAATTTGTGTGAGTTCTTACCAATCGACCTTTAACGTCAGTTTACTGATGTTAGAAGTCACAAAATTGAAAGAACTC
>WTAX01000507.1 GCA_013139395.1 Gammaproteobacteria bacterium
AGTTTTTAAATTATCAGTTATTTTATACCTGTGGAATTCCCATGCCGGGGCAACAGTGCAGCGTTTATTAAAACTAATCCACCAATTCGGCAAATGGTCGATGCTGGATGTTTTTGTGGTTGCCTTAATGGTAGTCAGTATCAAACTTGATGCAGTAGCGGAGATGTAGATACACTATGGTCTCTATCTGTTTCTGAGTTCAGTGATACTCTCCATGCTGATTTCAGCGGTATCTACACGATTTCTTGAAAAGCATATTGAATTTAATCCATAAAAAGAATGCAGGACAATCTATGTCTGAGATCTTTTTTCAAATTGTTTTTTCCATAACGCGGCTTTTTCAAGGGCATATTTCTGCATATCAGCGACCTTATCTGCTTCATCAACAATCTCTCTGCCGAGCAATGTTTCCAGAGCATCTTCAAGTGTGACAATGCCGACATATTGACGATAGGCATCATGCACCATAAACAGGTGTTCCTGACGGTTAATAAAATGATCTAGCAGGAAATAGACAGGCATATCTTCTGGTATGCGATAAATAGGTTGTATGATGCTTTTTAAGGGCTTATTGCCTTGTTCATTGAGGGAAGCCGATTTGAGTACGGTTCGGGCAAATACCAGACCGGTGATATTGTCTGTATTATTCTCGTCATTATGCTCAACTATGGGAATGCGGGAAAAAATGTATAAATCATCTTCTGAGAGTGCGCTTTCAATGCTTCTGTCACTATTCAAAGTGAATACTACACTTCGAGGGGTGAGGATGTCTTTAACCTGAATTTGTTTTAACTTAAGCAGGTTTTCAATCAACTGACCTTCTTTTTCTTCTAAAATACCGCTTTCTTCACCGATTTCTGCCATAGCAGCGATTTCTTCACGGGTAGGCCCGTGATGTGCATTGTTTTTAAGGCGTTTTGTGATAAGACTGGAAATCCATAATAAGGGTAATAAAATTTGTGTTAAAAACTTAATAATATAAGTAGTGGGTTTGGCTAGTTCACGCCAATAATTTGCGCCGATTGTTTTCGGGATAATTTCAGAAAAATAGAGAATAAGCAGGGTTAAAATAACAGCAATAAGACTTTGCCATTGAATGCCGAATATACGCACGGCTTCAGCACCAACACCCGCTGCCCCCATGGTGTGAGCAATGGTATTTAGGATCAAAATAGAAGAAATAGAGGTATCAATATCACTTTTGAGTCCTTCTAATATTTTCTTGAAGGCTTTATCATCATCAAGTGATGCAATATAAGAAGATGTTGTCGATAATAAAACGGCTTCGAGTATTGAACATAAAAACGATACAAAAAGTGCTAAAGAGAGATAGAAAAAAAGTAAACCCATTAAGATTTAGCCTGTGTGAAATAATAATTTAGTCTACTTTATCATAGACTAAATTGAATACAAAAAATTAGCTGAATAAGGAAGTATAACATTATGCCAATGAATGAAATTAAGGTTAATCTGCTGGATTTTGCGCAACAAAAGATTTTTTCTGCTCTGCTGAGTTGGCATCAGGACTCAAAACTGAAAGGTATTATTAAAGAAATAACGCCCATAGGCAATGAAGATCCAGCGCTGGATTATCTTCTGCCGGGATTTATTGATGCCCATGTTCACATCGAAAGTTCAATGATGCTGCCCAGTGAATTCGGGCGTATGGCAGTTAAGCATGGTACTATTGCTTCTGTTTCCGACCCTCATGAAATAGCCAATGTGATGGGCATTAAAGGCATTGAATTTATGCTGGCTAATAGTGAAAAAACACCTTTTCATTTCTTCTTTGGTGCACCGTCCTGTGTGCCGGCCACACCCTTTGAAACAGCAGGTGCCAGTATTACAGCAGATGATATTAATACTCTGTTTGCCAGCGGAAAAATTAAATACCTGTCTGAAATGATGAATTTTCCCGGTGTTTTATCCCGCGCCGAAGAAGTCATGTCTAAATTAAAACTGGCTCAGGACTACGGTTTTCCCATTGATGGTCATGCGCCGGGTCTTGTGGGGGATGATGTGCTTAACTATGCACAGGCAGGTATAAGTACCGATCATGAATGCACCACACTGGATGAAGCACGAGAAAAAATTGCGGCGGGTATGAAGATCCTTATCAGAGAAGGTTCAGCGGCCAGAGATTTTGCTGACTTACACCCGTTGATTAGTGAATTTCCCGATAGTGTAATGTTTTGTAGTGATGACAAACATCCTGATGAGCTGGCCGGAGGTCATATCAATCAGCTGGTTTCACAGGCCGTTGCACTGGGGCATTCAGTGTTTGATGTCCTGACCTGTGCCTGTCTCAATCCCATTGAACATTACCAATTGCCATTAGGTACTGTGCAAAAAGGCCAGATACTTGATGCTGTTCTGGTGGAAGATCTCGGTGAATTTAAAATTAAAACCACCTGGCTGGCGGGTGAAATTGCAGCACAGGCAGGTCAATCGTTATTGCCCTCTATTGTCGAAGTACCCATTAACTGCTTTAAAGCAAAAAAGCCGGATAGGAATTCTTTGCGGATCATTGTTGATATAGAGAAGGTCGATGTAGAGAAGGCTGATGCAGAGCAGGTGAAAACAGGGCAGGTTCGAGTTATTGATGTCTTTGAAGGCAAGCTGTTTACCAGAGAAAAACTCATCAACATCGATCAGTTTCAACAATCTCCTG
>WTAX01000504.1 GCA_013139395.1 Gammaproteobacteria bacterium
CGGAGCTCATTAGCAATGCTGATTTCCCTGCATTATTCAGAGAAGTGTGTCAGCATTTATCGTTGGCTCAATCCAGACGTTATAGTCCTTATTTGATTGAACGTCTGAGTTTTTTAATTGATCAGGCTCATCAAACTTTCTATCGCCAGAGTCATGTGTATGGGGACAGTACTCTGGGAGCATTAATCACTTTTTTCAGCCAGACATTTCCTCAAACAGTGCGCAATGAAAGCAAGTGGCTATGGTTTTCATCAGCTGTTTTTTATCTGCCACTAATCCTGATGATTGTAATGATTCAAATCTGGCCGGAGTTTGTTTATAGTATCATGGCACCGGATACCGTTTCGGGCATGGAGGCCATGTATGATCCTCAGGCAGAGCATATTGGACGTGAGCGAGGCTCAGATTCTGACAGCAAAATGTTTGGCTTTTATGTTTTTAATAATACCGGCATTGGCTTTCGAACCTTTGCTACTGGATTACTCTTTGGTGTAGGTAGTATTTTTACCTTATTATTTAATGGTTTGTATATCGGAGCAATTGCCGGGCACTTAACACAGATAGGTTATGGCAGTACCTTCTGGCCATTTGTATCTGGTCATAGTGCTATGGAACTGACAGCAATTGCGTTAAGTGGTGCGGCAGGTTTGAAGCTGGGTTTTTCAATATTGATACCCGGACGAAAAAGTCGTTATCAGTCTATGCTGGATGCCGCCAGGATCAGTGTTAAAATTATGGCAGGTGCTGCATTGATGTTTTTTATGGCAGCCTTTCTTGAAGCATTCTGGTCCTCATCACAAAATATTTCCGCTAATGTTAAATATAGTGTGGGTATAGGTATGTGGCTATTGGTTTTGTCATATTTTACTTTCGTCGGTCATGCCCAAAAAAAAGATAGCGCTGCATCCAGCACAATGAAAACTTCGGAGAATTCTTCCGATGAAACTTGAATCGCTGACCCTGGAAGTCAGACCCCGAACTCCCTGGGAAGCAATGGACCTGGCTGTTCGTCTTGTTATGTCTCATTGGCGTATACTGCTATCGAGTTGGATGGTGACTATTTTTCCATTATTTATCATCATTAATATTATCTTATTAAAAGAATATCACATCTGGGCTTTTATACTGGTCTGGTTTTTAAAACCTCTTTATGATCGTGTTCCATTGTTTGTTCTTTCCAGAGTTATTTTTGCTGAAAAAACGACTTATAAAGATGTTATTAATGCCATTCCAATGCTGTTAAAAACAGGTGTTATCTCTTCCTTAACACTCTATAGGCTTGATCCGGGAAGAGCGTTCGGCTTGCCGGTAAGACAGCTTGAAGCTCTTAAGGGTAAGCGTAGAAAACAACGTATGAATACCCTTGGCAGAGGAACTAATAATAGAGAAGTGTTATTTTTTATTCTCTGTTTTCATCTGGAGTCATTAATTTCTATAGGTCTTATCGGCTTTCTACTAATGATGCTGCCGACGGATATGGCAATTCAGGGTGCTGAAACTGTTTTTTTAAATGAAGAGCCGGGGCTGTTGACTAATAGCCTGTCAATGGCTTTCTATTTTATTGTTATGATGTTGGTTGAAACGCTTTATGTAGCAGGCGGTTTTGTTTTATATTTAAATCGACGGATTATTCTTGAAGGCTGGGATATTGAGTTGGTGTTTAGAAAACTAAGCGCACGTCAGACACAGCTCAAGGCGCATTTACAAACTATTTCTACCTTTCTGATAGGCACAACTCTTTTTCTTTTTAGCTGTGTATTGCCGCACGAAGTACAGGCGGCATCACAAAATTCATCAACTGCTTATGAAGTGATTCTGCCGCCGATTAATCAAACCCGATTAGCACCAGAAGAATCTTCTCAGGTGATTAACGATATTATGGATGGGCCGGTTTTTAACCGCTTTAAGCAGACTGAAATATTAAAATATATAGGTGATAAGGACAAGGATAAAAAAAATAAGAAAAGAAATTATTTATGGTTGACCGATGCCATGGAGGCAATAGGTAAAACACTGGCCTTTATATTTGAAATGGGACTATGGATCTTAGTATTGACCGCCATTTTTTTATTGGTGAAATATCGAGATCGTTTACGCATAGGATTTAGCCGTAAGAGTCAATCTTCAACAGCGCTGCCTGAGACATTATTTGGTCTGGATTTAAGAGAAGAATCCTTGCCTGAGCATGTGGCAGAACAAGCGTTACTTCTCTATCAGCAGCAGGATTATCGTGCTGCTATGGCATTGTTGTATCGTGCAACACTGGCTTATCTGGTTAAAAATTATCAATTTGATCTGAAAAAAGGAGCCACAGAGGGCGACTGTCTGACACTGGTGACAAAAAAATTATCATTGCCTACGCAGGCGGAGCTTAACTATTTTGTTGATCTGACCAGAGCATGGCAGTTGACCGCTTATGCTCATCGAACCGTCTCTGAAGAGGAAATGAAGCAGCTTTGTCTTAACTGGTCTCGTTATTATGAATCTAATTCTAATGATGATGAAACACTAGGTCAGAGCTCCCGGGGTGGACTCAATGAGTAAGTCAGGACAAATTATTATCTATGGCATTATTCTGCTTCTCAGCAGTCTGCTGGGGTACTGGTTTTATAATAACTTTACCTGGGTCGATGAAAATAAGGAAGTTGGCTTTCAAGGTATTGCTAAGACAAATCAATTATTAGCGGCGGAATTTTTTCTTAGAAAAATGGGCGTTAATGTGCAGCAGGTGAACGGTTTAGCTGCCTTACGTGATTTGCCATCTACAAAACACACTCTATTTATTGCCACACAACGAGAAACAATTAATAAAGAATTGAGTAGTCACTTATCAGCATGGCTTAAGTCAGGTGGGCATGCCATTGTTGAAGCAAAATACTTACCGGACTTTGAACTTAAAAATGACCAAAAGAAAAGTAAAAACGCACAGAAAAAAAATCCTGAATTAGATGATGAGCTGCTTAAAGAGTGGTCTCTGTTTGCAATGAAAAGCAATTCTGATAAGGAAAATGAAGGTATCCCAGTCAGGGTGTTGTTAGACAATTCGTTATTAAAAAATTCGTCGTTAAAGAAGTCATCATTAAATAAGCCATTGAATATGAATCAGAAAAATAAGGAAATCGAAGTAAACTTTCCTTTCAATAAAACCCTGAGTATCCCTGCATCACGTTCAGCGATAATATGGTCAGTTAAAGATGATACCGGGCAATATCTCATACAGTTCTCGGTGGGAAAAGGTTTGCTGACAGTACTCAGCTCAACGCTGCCTTTTACTAATGAACAGATTGCAGACTATGATCATGCACAATTCTTACATTATTTAGTGC
>WTAX01000321.1 GCA_013139395.1 Gammaproteobacteria bacterium
ACTAAGTAGTCATACTGCAATGTTTGTTCAGCAGGGAATGTATTTTGAAAAACAAAAAAAAACTGATTATAGCTATCTCATCCAGAGCGTTGTTTAACCTGGAAGAAGGCCATGACATCTTTATGAAACAGGGTGTTGAAGCTTATTGTCAATATCAGAGAGAACATGAAGATGATTTACTGGAGCCGGGAGTGGCTTTTTCCTTAGTGAAAAAACTATTATCCCTTAATGGTGAATCCTCTAATGATATCACTCGAAGTGCAGATGAAAAAGTAGAAGTTATTCTGCTTTCCAAAAATAGTGCAGATACAGGCTTGCGGATCTTCAATTCTATTAAAAAACATAATTTACCTATTTTTAGAGCAGCTTTTGCCAGTGGGGAATCACCTTATCGCTATATAGAACCCTTTAGTGCCGATTTATTTCTTTCAGCCGAGCCGAATGATGTACGTGAAGCATTGGATATGGGCTATGCGGCGGCAGCAATTTTGCCTGAGGCAAGTCGTAGTAATGATAGCGGGCAATTGAGAATAGCCTTTGATGGTGATGCGGTTATTTTTTCAGATGAAGCGGAACGTATTTATAAAAAAGGTGGTTTAGCTGCATTTGATGCTGCCGAACAGGCGGCTGCTAATGAACCATTGCCCGGTGGGCCATTTAAAGAATTTTTAAAGTCATTACACCAATTGCAAACAGAGTTTACTGGTGATGAATCACCCATTCGAACGGCATTAGTCACTGCTCGTGGTGCACCTGCACATGAACGAGTTATCCGCACCTTGCGAGCCTGGGATATTCGTATTGATGAAGCAATATTTTTAGGTGGCAAATCAAAAGGTGAGTTTTTAAAAGCATTTGGTGCCGATATCTTTTTTGATGATCAAACGGGGCATTGTGAATCTGCTGCTGAACATGTCCCTTCTGCTCAAGTGTTGAGCGGCGTTTCTAATCAAGACTAATATCTTTGGATTAACAATAAAGGAATAAAGTGTGCAAAGTACTTTTTTAGCCTGGGTATTCAGAATGCCTTTGATCAAGCGTTGGTCATTGATGTTTTGCCATAAAAAAGAAAATATTGCTGAACATTCACATCAAGTCGCGGTAGTAGCACACCTGTTGGCACTAATATACAATAAAAAAGTAGCGCCTTTACATAATTTAATGCCTATAATTCCAGAGCGGGCCGCGACGATTGCCCTTTATCATGATCAAATTGAAATTTACACTGGTGATACCGTCACTCCGATCAAATATCATAATCAGGAATTAACACGAGAATTTAAAAAATTAGAATCTACTGCTGAAAATCTCTGTCTTGAAACCTTACCTGAAGAGTTTAGAGAAGACTTTAGCGGATTGTTAATTTCAGACAAAATTGAGCCGGAATATGCACGTATTGTGAAATCAGCTGATGTGATCTGTGCTTATATAAAAACACTGGATGAACTCAGGCATCATAATTATGAATTTGAGCATGTGAAGCTGAATCTTGAGAAAAAACTGGGTAAACTAAAAGAACAGGCTGAAGTGCGTTATTTTATGGATGTATTCATGGCATCCTGTATAACTTCGTTAGATAAATTAACAGATGATTAATTTGTTTTTATAATTTAATATAACTAAATAACTGTTCCTAAATGGTATACACAGAGCATCAGAACCTGTCATTTATTATTTGGTGATTTTATGTCAATATGAGCCCAATAATGAATGACAGGTTCTGATGCGAATATTAAATGAATAATGTTCATTATTTTGGAACACTTATTTAGGTGATGAAAGTTGGGCGAATCAAAATTTTTCCTGAATTTCTTTTAAATTATTACATTATAAGGTGATCATGAAAAAGCTGAAAAATGAAAAAGAATTATTAAAAAAAGCCATTTTAGAAGGTGTAAAATATGGTGAAGGGCGGGGTGTTGTTGAATTCGAGGCAACGGATTCAGCCAATGAAAAAATTGAATATATTTATCGTTTACTGGTTCATGATAAAGTAATACAGCCTATCCCTGAAGATCAGATTTCTCAAGTTACCATGAAGCATAAACTGGCTATATGGGCATCGAAGATGAAATAGAGGTCGACACATTAGCCTAAAAAAAGCTGATATCAGCAATGGTACGAGCATTTTGGGCCTCGTTAAGATATTCTCTTTCACGAACTTCAATCGTGTTATTTTTGGTATGGGTGATTCGTTTTAAAAAAACGTCACCCGTGCTGGGGATATAATAAACTTTTCGGGCGTTTGTTCCTGCCATGTCCTTTTTGACCACTTTGATTCCTTCTGTCTTTAGATATTCATTAACAAAAGCAATGTTCTGGCCTCCAATGTCTGATAACGATGTAGTAAACATCTTTGCACCGCCAAAAATTTTAGCTTCCAGATTTTCTCTTTTTCCACCCAGATTGATAATTTTATTGATGAGCTGCTCCATGGCAAGATCACCATAGCGGGTAGCTGCGGAGTCATAATCCTGCCAATTATTATTAGCACGGTTTTTTTTATTTTCAGTTGGTAATAAAAAGTGGTTCATACCACCAATACCACTTTTAGTATCTCTAATACAAGCGGCAACACATGAACCAAGTACGGTAACCAGCATTTCTTCACCAGAGACTACATCAAAGTCACCGGGCAGGAGCTTAATTGTATGTCTTTGAAAGCGATGATCCCAATAGAGTGCTTCGTCCTTAATTGTAACATCTGAAATTCTTGCCATTCGTCGTTGCTATTAACCTGTTAAGCTCATAGTTAATCCAGGTGTTAACCCAGGAGTTTACCCAGAACGCCAATAAGCTGATCAGGTTTAAACGGTTTAACAATCCATACTTTTGCTCCTGCAGCCTGACCGGCTTTTTTCATCGCATCTGATGATTCTGTGGTGAGCATGATAATGGGTGCAAATTTATTGTTAGGGTTTTGTTTGATGGCTTTAATCATCTCAATGCCATTCATATTAGGCATATTTAAATCACTGACAACTGCTGCAAAACGTTCACCCAGTTTGCTGACACCATCCTGACCATCAACGGCGGTAGTAACTTCATAACCGGCATTTTTTAAGGCAATACCGACAACCTGGCGCATGGATGCTGAATCATCAACAAAAAGTATTTTTTTACCCACGTATAAGCTCCTGTCCTGAGTTAGTCTTGTGCTAACTGTAAATTATAAAAATGTAATACCATCATCGTCATCTTTGTTTTTATCTGCCGGGCTATCTGGTGAAGTGTCTGATGTATCAATAGAAGTATCTAAAGAAGTATCTATAGAAGAATCGCTAATGGTTTGACCGGTTGCTTTTTCAAAGGCCTGTCTTTCACTATCCATAGTATAGCGTTTAGCTATATTTTCCTCTAATTTTCTGGATTCTTCAATGTTATCCATATCTATAAGAAGATCCAGGTCACGAATATCATTGGTTATTTTATCCAGATCTTCCTGCACATGCTCTAAAATCTGTCGAGTGGTATCTGAAAATTGCAGAGAAATCATGACCTCTGATATGGATGTCTGCACTGACTCTGTGTCGCTCACAAGGCCTTGTAAACTATTATTAAGTAAATCAATGTCTTCATCTATTTCGCCGGTAAGGTTATCCATTTCTCCTTTGAATCCATCAAACATAGTTTCTTGCTCGGCAACAAAATCTGAGATACTGATTTCATAATTATCCATAACCGTTGAAAAATTTTTCAAACTTTCACGAATTTCTTCACCCGTTTCAGTGGACTGCATCGAGAGATTGCGAACTTCATCAGCAACCACAGCAAAACCACGACCATGTTCTCCCGCACGTGCCGCTTCAATGGCTGCGTTGAGTGCCAGCAGATTGGTGGTGCTGGCAATATCCTGAATACGGTCAGCTAACAGGTTAATGACCTCACTATGTTTACGAAATTCTAAAAACTGCGCCTTTAAGTTACTGGTTTTTTTACCATGATCCATACAACTGTTTTCCAGACTTTCGAGTACTTTTTCATTACCCTTTAGGCGATGAATCAATCCTGTTTCCGGATTAAGCAGAGTGTCTTTGATATGTTCTGAATTATTGATATTGGCATTAATCTGGTCCAAAAGAGATGCAAAATTATCACCCAGAGAAAGTGTGGCTGATTCTGTAGTATCAACAACAGTATTTACCTGTTCGATATGCACAGGCAAAGCACTGGCTGTATAGTGTAAAACAAGATGTGTAGCCTGTTGTTTTTCTTCGGCTTGAATATGAAAGTCGTTATTTTCAGATTCAATTTTGTCCGTTTGCTTAGCCTCTTGTCTGGTAATAAATATCAGGTAGCTGCTGAGTCCTAAAACAAGAGCAATGGCAATATAATTGACTAAATCTGAACCCAATAATGTCATGATAACGGGGATGATCATTATGCTGATCATGCTGATTATTTTCATTTATTCTCTACTCTTGTCAGTAATAACTATTGTCAATAATAATTGTTTTTGGTTTAACTCTTAATTAGAAGACATTCGTCGACCAGTACAAGCATTTAATAAGGTCTGTGGAATATCATCAAGAGAAATCAGTTTATCAGTAGCGCCTTTTTTATAAGCTTCTTTGGGCATTCCAAAAACGACACTACTGG
>WTAX01000452.1 GCA_013139395.1 Gammaproteobacteria bacterium
TGATTGTGCCAGGTCGTAATCCTTATGAGTTTGAAACAGCGCTAATCCAAGAATAGCACAATTGGTCGTAATCAAAGGCAAGAAGATACCTAAGGCTTTAAATAATGTCGGTGAGAATTTTTTCATACTCATCTCCACCAATTGAACAGCAGAGGCAATGACGGCGATATAACAGATCAAACGTAAGAATTCGATCTGAAAAAAAACCAGCAATTCATTAATAAAGTAGGCACTGATAGAACTGATTAACATGACCAAAGTGGTGGCCAGTCCCATAGACCATGCCGTATTTAACTTGCCGGACACGCCCAGAAAAGGACATAGTCCAAGAAACATTGCCAGTACAAAATTATTAATTAAAAAAGCATTAAGAAAAATAAATGAGACGGAATCAACGGGCATTAGAAAACTCCTTTTGTGTCACAAGTGCTTCAGAAGTTGTCTTAGCAGAACGCTCTTTTATCCAGTTAAACAACAATAACCAGGCACCAAGAACAATAAAACCGCCCGGAGGTAATACCATCACAACCCAGGGTTGAAAAGCATCACCAAAAATGGAATAACCCAATAAACTGCCATTACCCAATAATTCACGCACACTGCCCAGACATAATAGAGCGATGCTGAAACCAATCCCCATACCCAGACTATTGGTGATGGTTTTTAACAGGCGATTTTTAGATGCATAGGCTTCAGCACGACCAAGGATCATACAATTAACCACTATTAATTGAATAAAAGCCCCCAGAGCATTATAGAGCTCTAAACTAATGGCCTGAATAACGTAATCAGTGATAGTGACAAAAGTTGCTATAATAACAATATAGGTCGCTATACGAACTTCTTTTGGGATAAGGTTTCGTAATAAAGAAATCAATGAACTTGAACAAAGCAATACGAATGTTGTGGCAATACCCATTGCCAGTGCATTGATAACAGAGTTGGTGACGGCTAGTACCGGACACATACCCAGCAGCATGACAAACACCGGATTTTCTTTCCAGATACCGGCCAGAAAAGTATCGGCCGTAATGGTATGATCATCTTTTAAGGGCATGATTTATTCCTCACCTTTTTCTTTTTTAAGATTTAAGGATAGAGCATTAAGGGATGAATTTGTTTGCAGCTGCTGTAAGTAAGGATAGAGTTTTGGCAGCAACTGTTCAGCTCCCTGATTAATGGCCTTGCCTACTGCCTTTGAAGTAATAGTGGCACCGGAGATGGCATCAATCTCCCAGGGATTATTTTTACTACCATGTTTAACGGTGATAATGGGATTGCCTAAGGTCTTTTTATCATAACTTAAACGGGCATCCAGAGCAGAAAAGTTATCCAGAAAATTTTCATCAGTGAGGATCTTATCCCCAAGCCCCGGTGTTTCTGCCATTTTAATAATACTGAAACCTCTAATACATTGACATTGAGGATCATAACCATAAAGTAGACGTACTATATCAGCATAGCCCTGTGCAGCCGCTTCGGCAGCAATACCTTTTAACTGACCCTGTACATCATAGGCGGCATAAAATTTTAGTGTGGAATTTTTGGCTGCTTTTGTTTGAGAATACTTGTCTTGAGAAGAACTGTTTTTGTTTGCATGACTTTGTGGCTCCAGATCTTCAAGACCCTTGTCAGTCAGGGCATAACTCCTGCGTTGTGTCGCCCCGGGAATAACCTGAAAAATAGCCTTTTCAATCATAATGCGCTGGTTTTCCCGAATAGGTGCCAGAGTTAACTGCCAGGTCAACACAACGAGCAGACCTGACAGCATGGCAATACCACCCAGAGTAATAATCATAGATAATGAGGAGGCGCGTTCAGGTGCTCTTTTTTGAGAAGTAGGGTTTTGAGGAACATCGACAGTCATTATTGAGCCTCCTTCTTCTTAACTTTTTCCTTAACGAAGCCAAATTTTCTCGGCTGACTGACGGCTTCAATAAGAGGTACTGAGGCATTGGCAAATAAAATGGCATACATGATCCCTTCGGGCAGACCGCCAAACAGTCGAATTATTATCGTCATTACACCAATTAGTAAACCAAAGATCCACATGCCAGCGGGTGTGACAGGAGCGCTGACAGGATCAGTTGCCATAAATAATGCACCAAGCATTAAACCACCTGACGTGAGCATAAAGAATGGACTGGGATAACTCTTGTCAAAGATGAAAAAAATACCGCTGGTGAGTATCACGGCAATAATAATAGCCAGTGGAATACGCCATCCCATAATACCGCGAACAATTAAATAAGCACCACACAACAGAATTAACAGAGTTGAGGTTTCACCAATGGAGCCACTGGTAAAACCCATAAATAAATTACTTACAGGTGTATTAGTCGCTTCAAATTTTTGTAAAGCCAAAGGTGTTGCGCCACTAAAGCCATCCATTGAAACGGGTATAGTAAAAGGTAAAGTGAGACTGCTGGGAATAAACTGCGTGAATCGTTCCGTTAGACCAGCAGGTGTCCAGCTGGTGATAGCAACAGGAAAGGCCGCCTGAACAAAGGCTCGGCCTAATAGTGCAGGGTTAAAAAGATTAAAGCCAAGACCGCCAAATAATGTTTTGCCCATCGCAATGGCAATAAATCCAGCAATAGCTCCCATCCATAGTGGAAAGCCGGGCGGTAATGTCAGGGCAAGCAGCAGACCGGTTATTAATGCTGTATAGTCACTAAGGCTGTTTTTTTTGCTGGTTGATTTATTTGATAAGTTATTAAATAACAATTCAGTTAATAAACAAGATAAGGTAACGACAATAATAAGAGCTAAGGCACTGATGCCAAACTGATAAACAGCAAATAGACAAATTGGTATTATGGCATAAACCACATGACGCATAATTTGCGGCAGGCTTAATGAAGCTTTCATGTGCGGTGATGTTCGTAATTCAATCATATTTTCAACTCTTTTTTTAACTTCCCCCTTCTTTAGAAGGGGGATTGAGGGGGTTGTAAACCAACAACTAAACCCCTCTGTCCCCTTTAGAAAAAGGGGAGGCTATTTAACAGCAGCCTCTCTTAAAACCGACTTGGCAATTCTAAAATACTGCACCAGAGGTATATTCGATGGACAGATATAACTACAGCAGCCACATTCAAAACAGTCCATTAAGTTAAACTCCTGCTGCATAGACTGATAGTGATGTTTAGAGGCTAATTGCCCCAAAGTTGATGGATTAAGATGCATAGGACAGGCATCGACACAACGGGCACATTTAATACAGGGGTATACATTATCAGAAACATTTTCTACAGACTGCTCATTAAAAACTAATAATCCGGACACTGGCTTGGTAATGGGGACATCTAATGATGCGACAGTTGAGCCCATCATCGGTCCGCCTAAAATCAAATGACCGGCACTACCGGAAAAACCCACATAGTCCAGTAAAAATTGTATTGGTGTACCCAGTGGAATAATATAGTTTCCGGGTTTTTTTATACCGGTACCCGTGACCGTGACGACACGTTCTATCAGCCCCTGATTACGGGGTAATAATTCACCCAGTTGCGAGATCGTGGCAATATTCTGGACCACCACACCTGCTTGATAAGGGAAGCCGCCCGAAGGGACTTCACGACCTAATAATACCTTAATCAATAATTTTTCAGAGCCCTGAGGATAATGAGTTTGTACCGCTTTCACCTGAATGTGTTCAAAGCCTGAAATATGTGTCTGTATCGCTTTAACCGCATCCATTTTATTATCTTCAACGCCGATAATAGCTTGCCTGGCCCCTAAGGCTTTCATCAGCATGTTAGTGCCGTCAAGTAAGGCCTGAGGATGTTCCAGCATAAGGCGGTGATCGGTGGTTAAATACGGTTCACATTCGCAACCATTGACGACCAGGGTATCAATGGTATATTCAGGCGGCACGGAGAGTTTTACATGAGTTGGAAAACCAGCGCCGCCCAGGCCGACCATACCGGTATCCTGAACTGCCTGAATTAATTCTTCATGATTGAGTGAGCCAATATCAACATGATCAAATGAAGCCGTTCTTTGATTTGCTCCCGGCCAGGTTTCAAGAATAATGGCCTCAGATTTTGGACCTCGGGCGGTTGCGTGCAACTTAATGTCTTTAATAACGCCGCTGGCAGGTGCATGTATGGGTACTGACATAAAGCCGTCGCTTTGGGCAATGACTTCACCACGGATGACTTCCTGACCGGGTGACACGATGGTTTTGGCCGGCTTACCAAAATGCTGAGACAAGGGAATAATTAATTCAGGAGCAAAGGGTAAGCGTCGAATTGCCAGATCCTTAGTGTGCTCTTTTTTATCAGGAAGATGAATCCCATGAGAAAAAGTTTTATATTTAAAACGATCCCAGATAGCCACT
>WTAX01000012.1 GCA_013139395.1 Gammaproteobacteria bacterium
GGTGAGAATTTAGAATATGATCCTGATTTTGCTCTGCTGGAACGTGAAATACAAGGCACCCCGGAACGTCAGTCAGGCGATTCCATCATTCCTGCTGAACCACCTGACTGGAAAAAAGTGAGTGATCTGGCGTATAAATTATTAGCACGCAGTCATGATATTCAGGTCAGTGTTTATTTAACCTGTGCACTGGTGCATAGCGATGGTTTTTCCGGCCTTAGTCAGGGCCTGGCACTTATACATGAGCTATTACAAAGCTATTGGGATGATGTCTATCCCATTCAGGATGCTGATGATGATTATCCGGTTCTGCGCATGAACATACTATCCCGATTAAATGATTATGACAGTATCATTGCCCCTGTTAACCATTGTCCTCTGACCGACTCCATGCAGCTCGGGCAATTATCCTGGCATGATCTTGAAATTGCCGAGGGTAAAATATCGGCACCATCCGGTAGTGAAATTCCTGGAATGGATATCATTGAAGCCGCTTTTCTTGATACAGAACTTGAAAAGCTGCAATCCCTGCTGGCAGCAGTTGAATATGCACTTGAGCAACTACACGGCATAGTTTCAGTAACGACTGAAAAAGCCGGTGCAGTGAATGCGCCCGACCTGGCCGCTTTGAATACTCAGCTCACCTATATCTTCAGATTACTGCAACAGAAAATTCAACAAAGACAAGGAGTAGATCCAGTTCTGGAGGAGCAGGGAGAGGCAGGCTTTAATAGCGATAAGGTGTCAGAAAATACTAGCACGACTAATTTCGCACAAGGGATTAATAACCGTAAAGATGTTGTTCGCGCTATTGATGCAATATGCACCTATTTTGAACAGCATGAGCCTTCCAGTCCGGTTCCTTTTCTTCTGAATCGCTCAAAAAAACTATTAGCAATGAATTTTATAGAAATTTTACAGGATATGACGCCTGATTCAGTCAGCCAGGCAAAAAATGTCTGTGGTGTACAGGAGAGTGATGATTCATATGATTAACGATTTATGGGGTTCCTCAGGAACCATTTTTGTAATATATCACTTTTTATAATATACAACTTATACTTTCATAACAAAGGGGTCAAAAAATGGCTAAAGCAAGCAGTCAAAAGTTTATTGCCCGTAACCGGGCTCCCAGGGTTCAAATCGAATATGATGTTGAACTTTATGGGGCTGAGAAGAAAATCCAGTTGCCTTTTATAATGGGAGTCATGGCTGATTTGTCGGGTAAACCGGCAGAACCACTGGCGGCAGTTGGCGATCGTGATTTTCTTGAAATTGATGTCGATAATTTTGATGCGCGATTGAAAGCAATGAAACCGAGAGTCGCTTTTCAGATTCCCAATGTATTGACGGGAGAAGGAAATCTGAATGTCGATATTACCTTCGAAAGTATGGATGATTTTTCACCTGCTGCTGTGGCAAGCAAAGTTGATGGCCTGAACAAATTGCTGCAGGCGCGTACCCAATTATCCAATCTGCTCACTTATATGGATGGCAAGGGCGGAGCAGAAGAATTGATTGCCAAAACCTTAAGTGATCCGGCTTTATTGCAATCTTTGGCTTCAGCACCTAAGCCAACAGGTGAAGCGGATGAATCCAGTGCAGATAATCAAGAGGAGAGCTAATAATGGCTGAAATTGAAACAGGAACCCAGACATCTGCCGCCGGAGCGGAAGCTGAAACACTTGAATCCAGTGATTTTTCGGCGTTATTACAAAAAGAATTTAAACCTAAGTCGGACCGTGCCAGAGAAGCCGTGGAAAATGCGGTTAAAACGCTGGCTGAGCAGGCATTGGCTGAAACAGAACTGATTTCAGAAGATGCCGTAACATCGATAGAGTCGATGATAGCCGAAATTGACAAGCGTATGAGTGAACAGGTCAATCTGATCATTCATCATGCCGATTTTCAGAAACTTGAAGGCAGCTGGCGTGGAATGGATTACCTGATCAATAACACTGAAACAGATGAAATGTTAAAGATTCGGGTGCTCAATATCTCCAAGCTGGATGTGCTTAAGACCCTGAAGAAATTCAAGGGAACTGCCTGGGATCAAAGCCCTATATTCAAGAAGATTTATGAGCAGGAATATGGACAGTTTGGTGGTGAGCCCTATGGCTGTCTGCTGGGTGATTATGAATTTGATCAAAGTCCGCCTGATATTGAATTACTTAATGGTATTGCGCAGATATCAGCAGCAGCCCACGCCCCCTTTATTTCGGCTGCAGCGCCAAAACTGATGAATATGGGATCCTGGCAGGAGTTATCCGATCCGCGTGATCTGACCAAGATATTTCAAACTCCGGAATACGCCTCCTGGCGTTCATTACGCGAATCGGAAGATTCCCGCTACATTGGCCTGACTATGCCTCGTGTTTTAGCCCGGCTTCCTTATGGTTTTGAAACAGATCCGGTAGAAGAATTTGATTTTGAGGAAGACGTGGAATATGCTGATCATAGTAAATATACCTGGACCAACTCTGCCTATTCCATGGCGGTAAACATTAACCGGGCATTTAAACTCTATGGCTGGTGTTCACAGATCCGTGGTATTGAATCTGGCGGGGCGGTTGAAGGGCTGCCAACCCATACCTTCCCTACTGATGATGGCGGTGTGGATATGAAATGCCCAACTGAAATTGCCATTAGCGACCGTCGTGAAGCGGAACTGGCCAAAAACGGATTTATGCCCTTGCTGCACAAGAAAAACTCGGATTTTGCGGCATTTATCGGTGCTCAATCACTACAAAAACCGCAAGAATATGACGATCCGGATGCCACAGCTAATGCTAATCTGGCGGCACGTTTACCTTATCTGTTTTCCGTCTGTCGTTTTGCCCATTATTTGAAGTGTATCGTCAGGGACAAGATTGGTTCCTTCAAAGAGCGCGATGATATGGAGAAATGGCTAAATAAATGGATTAGTAATTATGTCGAGTCGAATCCGGCTACTGCCTCAGAGGAGGATAAGGCACGCAGGCCATTAGCGGCGGCGGAAGTTATTGTTGAAGAAGTAGAAGGGAATCCAGGTTATTATACCTCGAAGTTCTTTTTAAGACCTCATTACCAGCTTGAAGGACTCACGGTTTCATTACGTCTGGTCACCAGACTGCCTTCCCAGAAAGCTGGTTAAGTGGCAGTCAAACTATGAAGCTTTGAATTTGATACTTGGAACATGCTGTTTATTTTTTTAAATATAATTGATTAAGGAGAATTATTATGGCTACAAGTTGCTATTTACAGGCGAAACCAATATTAGGCGAATCGACTGATGATAAGCATAAGAAATGGATTGAGGTGGAAAGATGGAATTTTGGTGTTAATCAGCCTGCTTCCGGACCTAGTGGTACTGGCGGGCGGGCGGCATCGCGGGCCAATTTTCAGAGCTTTTGCATTAACAAATCGGTAGATAAGTCCAGTGTTGATTTGGCTCTGCACTGCGCTAAAGGTGAGCATATTAAGGAATTAGTGCTCGAAGTTTGCCAGGAAACCGGTGAAAAGGTTAATTACTGGAAAATGGAGTTCCAAAATGCAATGGTGCTATCGGTGGCTACCAGTGGTGGTGGTTCATCGAGGGCTACTGAAAGTGTTTGTTTTGTCTATGACAAATGTATCTGGACATACACCGCTATCAAAGATAATGGCAGCGCTGGCGACAAGGTCGGACCAAAAAATTGGAATTTGGCACTCAATAAGTCGGAATAGTGGTGCGCTTCTTTGGGTTTGTGGCTTATGGCGGGAATGAGTTGTCTTGTCTGCTATAAGCGAAGGCTAACTTTTAATTCGTAAAAATTAACTATGAATAAATTAAGCGCAGAAGAATATTTACA
>WTAX01000336.1 GCA_013139395.1 Gammaproteobacteria bacterium
CGAGTGATTAATGCCGAGCGGGTATTGGCACCATAGCCCAGACCATCGGCAATGCCGGCGGCAATGGCCATGACATTTTTGGCTGCACCGCCAATTTCCAGACCAATAATATCCTGGCTGATATAGGGCCGAAATGTGGCATTGCATAATAGCTCAGATAAATGTTGAGCATAGGAGGTGTCATTAGCAGCAATCGTAACGGCGGTAGGTAAACCCATTGCTACTTCAGTGGCAAATGTGGGGCCGGAAATAACGGCTTTTTTTATCAACCCAGGAAATACTTCATCCACAACCTGATGAAGCAGCTGGTGCGTATTGGGTTCAAGCCCCTTGGTTGCCCAACTAATGCTTTGCAGCGCAGGTTTTATGGCATTAATTTGTAATAACGTGGTGCGAAATGCATGGCTGGGTACCACGACTAATAAATCATCACTGTGCAAAACAGCCTGTTCCAGGTTGCTGCTGACACTCAACGTCTCCGGGAAAGGGATACCAGGAAGAAAAAAAGTGTTTTCACCAGCATGATGCATAGCGTCTATTTTTTCTTTATTTCTTCCCCATAACAGCACATCGTGACCATTTTTAGCTAATAAAATGGCCAGTGCAGTGCCCCAGGAACCAGCACCTAAAACTGCTATGCGTTGTTTTTTCATTCTTAATGAACGGCATCTGAGCCAGATGTCTCAGCTTTTTCCTGTTCGGCCTGGCGTTGTTGTACATGTTGCGCATAAACTGAATCAAAATTAACAGGTTGTAGAATAAGCTGTGGAAAGCCGCCCTTATTCACTAATTCAGAAATTACTTCACGAACATATGGGAATAAAATGTTTGGACAGTAGCTGCCTAACATACTGTCAAGTTGTTGTTTTTCAAAGCCTGCAACATTAAAAACACCTGCTTGCTCGACTTCAGCAAGAAACGCTGTTTTTTCGCCCACTTTTACCGTGACAGTAACGGTTAAAACCACTTCAAAAACATTATCAGCCAAAGGATTGACTGCAGTGTGCAAATCAACTTTTAACTCTGGTTCCCACTTTTCAGTAAACATCTTTGGTGAGTTGGGGGTTTCAAAAGAAACGTCTTTGCAGTAGATTTTCTGGATCACAAACTGCTGTTCTGCTGCTTCGTTATTTGTCGCGTTTTCTTGTTCGTCTGCCATAATTAAATCCTGACTGTTCCTATTAGTAGTATACGTATTTTGTTAAATAAGTTGTTTAGCTAGAGTTGAGATTTATCTCTTACTCTAGCTTATCCTGTGTTGTACCCATTGAATTAAACTATTTTGATCCATTGCACCAGCCTGCCGTGCAATCTCTTTACCATGATGAAATAACGCGATAGTTGGAATACTGCGAATATTAAATTGTGCGGCCAGAGCTTGTTCCTGCTCAGTATTTACCTTAACTAATTCTAATTGATGTTGAAAGTGACGTGCTGTTTGTTCAAACACCGGTGCCATCATTTTGCAGGGTCCGCACCAGGGCGCCCAAAAATCAACCAGAACGGGTAAATCATTTTTCTGGATATGCTTGTTAAAGCGTGATGCATTGAGTTCAACAGGTTTGCCGGGCAATAATAATTGCTGGCATTTACCGCACTTTCCACCTGCCGACAACTTATCAGCAGGGATTCGATTGATACCGTCACATTGAGGGCAAACAATATGTACTGCATTACTCATATTGATGACTCCTTAAGAGGGAAACAACAACTGATCAAGTTTACCCGCAGATTCTGTGGCAAATAAATCATCACATCCGCCCACATGGGTATCACCAATAAAAATCTGTGGTACTGAGGTCACGCCATTACTTTTTTGTATCATATCGGCACGTAATTCAGGCTGAACACCGACATCAATCTCGTTGTAGCTTACTTCTTTGGCGTTTAATAAACCTTTAGCTCTGACACAATAAGGGCAATATTGTGTGACATAAATTGTAATATCTGCTTGTGTCTTAGACATGTATTAACCTTTTTGCATTGGTAAATTATCATTTTCCCAGGCCAGTACCCCACCACGCAGGTTGTGTACTTTTTCAAAGCCATGTTTCTTCAAAATGCTGCAGGCTCTACCTGAGCGGCTGCCTGAACGGCAACCGAGAATAACATTTTTATTTTTATATTTTTCTAATTCACCCACACGTGAAGCAAGTGCTCCCATTGGAATATGAATTGAGTCCTTAATATGGCCCGACTGGTATTCGCTGTCTTCGCGTACATCAAGAACAAGACTGCCGTTTTCATGACTCATTAACTGTACAGCCTGTTGAGGGCTAATATCGGAGCTGGACTTTAAAAAGGAATTAATGATCATTCCCAATAGAAAAACCCACATTAGGATCATGATCCAGTTAGTTGTAACAAATTCGTTTAAGTGTTCCATTTTTTATATACCATAACATCTAAAAAGTTCAGGCGTAGCTATTGACTTGTCATCTTTACACGTAACAGCTTTGCAAAAAAAGAGTAGCATAGCAAAAACGGACTCATAAGAAAAACTCAAAATGATATTTTCCAAAGAAAGACGTGTCATTAACGAGATATGGGGGTATCTGGAGGGAAAAGCGCACACTAAAACGCCTGGACTGGCAGCTTGCTTGTCCAGGCATTTTATTTATGGGTATTGCAGATCAGCTGTCGATTAAAGACCTGGTCAACAATGTATGACTGAATAGTTCAGGCAATTGTGCAGAACACATCTCTCATCATGCCAATCAGGCGTAATGTTCTGGCATCACCGACACGATAATAAACGCGATTGGCATCTTTGCGTGATGCAAGAATACCTTTGTCTCTTAATATCGCCAGATGCTGCGAGATATTACTTTGTGATGTACCCACTTTTTCGACAATGTCCTGAACACTGATCTCCGCATCGCCCAGAGTACATAAAATCTTTAAGCGTAAAGGATGAGACATTGCTTTTAATGAACGTGAAGCTCTATCAATATCTTCATCACGAGTCATTAAATCCATATTCATATCACAACAATCTGTTTCGCTGAGGTTAAATTGGTCGCCCATATTTATCTTTCCTAGTGTTTCACTAATATAACAATAGAAGTATACAGTAATATTTAGAGAAAAAAGCTTTTTTCTTTAAATTTTTTTAAATTCTTTACTTAATGTAAGGTTTTTATCTACAAAAGGACGATTTTTTCTCATAATAACGGCTCTGCTCAGAGAATTATTACTCCTATTGGCAGGCTTTTTTGTGTACAAGGTCCTGTATATTTAATAAATCATTTGAAAATTTAAAGAATTGCTTTATTAGCACCCCTAAAATAACTTATTATATTAAGACAACAAATATTCGTAAATACATCTAAAAACAGTGTTTTTTAGTCATTATCTTCATAAAAAGACTTTAAAAACAGACGGTTTACCCACATGTTTTATACTGTATTTCAATAATCCTAAATTAATCAGTTGAATCGTAGCGAGAGCGATCAAGGTGCTGAAGATTCAAGGCTTTGCAGGTTATTTTGGATTTATTCGTAGTCATCCTACGGGTGAATTCAAAATGCTCTGCAAAGTCTTGGAGATTCAGTGCATTGGACGTTCGCAGTAGGTTCAACTGATTTATTTAGGATAATAGATGAGTCATAGGAACGAATTACTTGCCTGATTATATTTCAGCAAGAAACCTTCTGTAGAAAATGGATTAACATTAAGCCGCTTATGTCAAAAATACCAAAACCACTTGCCCTCGTCATTCTGGATGGCTGGGGATATTCTGAAGATCCGAGTCACAATGCAATTAGTGAAGCAGACACCCCGGTGTTTGATAAATTGTGGAAAAAAAACCCCCATACATTGATCAAAACGTCAGGTGCAGAAGTCGGCCTGCCTGCCGATCAGATGGGTAATTCAGAAGTTGGACATCTTAATATTGGTTCCGGCCGGGTGGTTTATCAGGAATATACTCGTGTCAGCAGGGCGGTTCGTACGGGTTCTTTTTTTACTAACTGTACGCTGACAGAAGCTGTTGAGAAGGCAAGGGAAAAGAATTCAGCTGTGCATATTATGGGTTTGCTGTCTCCTGGTGGCGTTCATAGTCATGAATGTCATATTCATGCGATGGTTAAATTAGCTGTTGAACGCGGCGTAAAAAAAGTGTATTTACATGCCTTTCTTGACGGCCGTGATACACCGCCAAAAAGTGCTAAAGAATCAATTAAAGCCATGCAGGCAGTATTTGATGAGCTGGGCGGCGGCCGTTTTGCTTCAATTGTTGGCCGTTATTATGCAATGGATCGAGACCATCGCTGGGAGCGGGTTAAATATGCCTATGATGCGATGGCTGATGGTAAGGCTGAATTTACTTCTGAAACTGCGCTGGATGCACTGGTTCAAGCATATAAGCGTGGTGAAACGGATGAATTTGTAAAATCAACCTGTATTATTCCTAAAGGTGAAACACCGGTTCAAATTGAAGACGATGATGTCATGTTCTTCATGAATTATCGTTCTGATCGTGCTCGTCAGATAACGCGCGCCTTTATTGAGGATAATTTTGAGGCATTTAAACGTGAGCGCAACTTCAAACTGGCAGAATTTATCAGTTTAACAGAGTACTCATCAAAGTTTGATATTCCTGTGGCTTTTCCTGCTGAACGTTTGACTAATGTGTTTGGTGAATACATTTCCAGGCTGGGTTTACGTCAATTACGTATTGCTGAAACAGAAAAATATGCTCATGTGACTTTTTTCTTTAATGGTGGAGTTGAAGAACCATTTCAAGATGAAGATCGTATTTTAGTCAATTCACCTGATGTCGCGACCTATGATCTGCAACCTGAAATGAATGCGCCTGAATTGTCAAAAAAATTAATAAAAGCCATTAAATCTGAGCAGTATGATGTCATTATCTGTAATTATGCTAACCCTGATATGGTAGGACATACCGGTAACGAGAAGGCGGCTATCGAGGCAATTGAAGTAATAGACGGTCTTATCGGAAATGTGGTTAAGGCGATCCATAAAGCCGGAGGCGAGGTACTCATCACGGCCGATCATGGTAATGCAGAATTAATGCTGGATGAGAAGACAGGACAGCCTCATACGGCTCATACCTGTAACCCCGTACCTTTTATCTATGTTGGCCGTGATGCTGTTATGGCAGAAACGGGCGCTTTATCTGATATCGCACCGACGATGTTATATCTGATGGATCTTGAAGTACCACCAGAGATGAATGGCCGCTCTTTAGTGACGCTTGCTGAAGATGTTGAAACACAAGACGCATAACATTCTGAAGCGTTTAATAGCAACCGTAGCCAAAATAGCACAATTTGCTTCTCTATTGTCTATGCTGTTTATTTTATTGCTCCTCAGCACGAGCAGTAATACCTTTGCCTCATCTTCAAAAGGGCAATTAAAGCAACAGGAATTACAGCAATTACGCAAAGATATTTCTGCGCTAAAAAATAAACTGAAAGAACAACAAAGTGAAAAATCACAATTAGATAAAGGTATTCAACAGGCAGAACAAAGTATTGCCGACAATGCACGTCAATTGTTTACCACCCGGCAGCAAGCCGTCACTCTGAATAAGCGTTTATCAGAACTCAACCAACAGCTCTCACAGCACAAGCAAAAATTAATCATTCAACAGCAGTTATTATCAGGTCAATTACAAGCCAGTTATGCCATTGGCCGTCAGGAATATATAAAGTTGCTGCTTAATCAGCAAAATCCCGCTACGATAAGCCGTATAATGACCTATTATGATTATTTTAATGAGGCACGAAGTGAGAAGATTAAGGATGTTAATAAACTATTGCAACGAATTGTTGAAGATAAACAGCAAATAGCACTGACCAGTCAGACTCTGCGAGATAAGCAGTTTCAACTTAAACGGGAAAGTCAGATTTTACAGGAAAAACAGTCTGCGCGTAATATTCTGGTTGCTCAATTAAATAAAGATATTGTTTCACAAGATAAAAAACTGGCTGAGCTTTTAAAAGATAAAAAAAACCTGTCACTATTAATTAACAAGCTAAAAAAAGCTTTAGATGATATCCCTAGTCTGCCTACAGAAAAACCATTTTCTAAGCAGCGTGGCAAGCTTTATTGGCCGGCAAAAGGTAAGGTTAAAAAATTATTTGATCACTGGCGCAGTGTCGGCAAGGTAAAATGGCAGGGAAATATTATTAATGCCAGAGAAGGTGCCCCTGTTCATTCAATATCTCATGGTCGAATTGCCTATTCAGACTGGCTCAGAGGTTATGGTTTGATTACTATTATCGATCACGGTGATGGCTATATGAGCTTATATGGTCATAATCAAACCCTACTGAAAGAAGTTGGGGACTGGGTTGAAAAAAATGAAATAATTGCTACAGTTGGCAGTAGTGGTGGACTTAAACGTGTCGGGCTGTATTTTGAAATTCGTCA
Source organism: Gammaproteobacteria bacterium (assembly GCA_013139395.1). Lineage (GTDB taxonomy): Bacteria > Pseudomonadota > Gammaproteobacteria > GRL18 > GRL18 > GRL18. The sequence continues at coordinate 6,403 of WTAX01000336.1, forward strand.
TAATGGCAAGCCATCAAATCCATCACGCTGGTGTAAAAAACAACGGAGTTAGTCATTGGCCTCATAAGGCTGGTGATGATTTTAAAGATTTTACATGATATGGTTAATAATTAATCTAGGAGCCTGTCCGAGAATAGAAGTCGTAGCGAGGGAAAGCTGTTTTGAGTCAAATTTTTCTATCATTTGAAGCCAATAGTTGTTCTATTAAATGAAAATGATAGGAAAATATGGCCAAAATCAGCTTTTCCGCAGTAAGCTTTCTATTCTCGGACAGACTCCTAGTTAATACAAACAATTCTTATTTCGGAGAAATGGATGTTTAAAGCACAGTATTTGTCAGTACTATTTTCCTTATCAATAGGCCTTGTCTTTAGTTTGCCGCTTAGTACCGTCAATGCAAAACCTGCTGGTGATGCAGTTGAACCTCTGCCTCTGGAGGTGCTTAAAGAATTTACTGATGCTTTTGCCAGTATTAAAAGTGATTATGTTGAAGTGGTAGATGATAAAACTATCTTAAAAAATGCCATCAAAGGCATGAT
>WTAX01000463.1 GCA_013139395.1 Gammaproteobacteria bacterium
TGATTTTTATTATAAGAAGCATTTTTAATTTTGTTAACAGATTCTGTTAGTTGTTTTAAATAATCACTATCCAGCATTCTTTTGGCTTGCAAAAAACGATTAATAACCATATGAATGGTTTTAGTGATTTCAGAGTCAGAAGTAAAGAAATTATAAACCTGACTTTCATGTGTGGTTAAAAAAACACTGGAGTTTTTGATGCCGCCATTAAGCATTAAAAAATACTCAATTTGCTCAATGTAAGAAATGATTTCTTGCTGGAGTTGGTCGGTACTCTTTTTTAATGGCTGATAATGTTTTTTCTTAAGCAGAGGGTGTTGAGATAATTGCCTGGCTGCCAGTTTAATATTACGACGATCTTTAGCAATGTCATCCTGATTATAATAAGCAAAAAGAGTGCTTTGTAAAATACCATAATTGAGACGTTCCTGACCGTTTTTTAAATGATTAAACTGTGTGCTGACTGATTTATAATTTTGTCGGAAATCTTTTTCAATAAGATAGTAATGAATGAGCAGTGCCAGAGAAGATATACCTAACAATAATGCCATGATTGTCGAATATTTAAAGCGCATAATTATTTCAAAATTAGTTCAGAATAACAGGTGTTTCACCTGTAAGGGTGTGTAAAAATGCCAATAAATCTTTAATCTGTTGTTCAGATATAGTATAGCCCAGATTAAGATTACTCATTATTGTTATAGCCTCTTTGAGTGTTTTTGCTGAAGCATCATGGAAGTAGGGTGCTGAAAGAGCGATATTTCTTAGAGTGGGCACCTTGAATACATTTTTATGATAATCCTTTTGTGTTACTGAGTAGAGATCGGGATAATTATTCGTGTGAATATAAGGCTTGATCATACCCATCTTTTGAAATGAATTGCCGCCAATATTAATACCGTTATGACAGGTAATACAACCAAGACTTTTGAATGTCTGGTAACCTGTATATTCCTGAGTGCTTAATTGAATTTCACCTCGTAAGTAACGATCAAATTTGCTATTGGGTGTGACCAGTGCTTTTTCAAATTCCACAATGGCTTCAAGTATCATTGCGTAGCTTATGTAGCCATGATGATAGTTTGAAAACAGTTTTTGATATTTTTGACTGGCATTGATGCGTTTTTCTACTTCCTGACTATTTAAACCCATTTCCATTGGATTATGTATGGGGCCACTGGCTTGTTCTAAAAGTGTTTCAGCGCGGCCATTCCAAAATTGTCTAAAGTTATAGCGGGCATTCAAGACGGTAGGAGACTGTATATTTCCTTTAAGACCATCAATGCCAATAGAGACATTTCTATTATCACCACCGCCTGACGTCAGGTTATGGCAACTACTGCAGGAGATACTTCTATCTCGTGATAGTATAGGATCAAAAAAAAGTACTTTCCCGACAGCCGCTTTAGCTTTATCATAATCGGCATTGACAGGCAGGGGAGTAATCACCTCATTGGCATGGGCTATCTGTACGCATAATAAGCTGAAAAACAGGAAAAACAGACGGGATTGAAGTTGATAGGTTTTCATATGAAGAGTGTAACACTTATAGAAAAAATTGCCTTAAGAACTATAAGGATATTTTAACAAAATCAGGTAGTTTTAAACACACTAGTGCGCGCATTGCGGCTTCAAGTACAGTAGTACCCTGAATATTAATATTTGGTTCAATGGAGGCTGTCCATTCTGCCATTTCTTCCCAGCCCCAGTTTAAGTCAATTTTATGTTGTTCAATAAGTGGCCCGCCCTGTGACCAGAATCGACTGGGAGCCCATTCTCTGGGAGCCATTCCAGCTCTGGCTACATAGCTAAGCTTATTATTGTGATTATCTGGATAAAAGACATCAATACCAATGGCTTCTGCCACCAGAATATCGAGTTTTACTGAGCTAAGATGATTGATATTTTCCATAAAGGCATTGCTCTTAAAAAGTCATAATAATTGAAATTTTAAATTCAATAAAATAAATGTAAATTTCAGGCCCTAAGACAAGAAGGGGAGCTAAAAATAAAGAGATTTGCCATCGGGTTTATTTAACCCCGATGGCAAATGATTAGTTATTTATTTTCTCTATTTTCAATGAGTTGCTCGACAACACCTGGATCAGCCAGAGTACTGGTATCACCCATATTATCAAGTTCATTACAGGCAATCTTACGTAAAATACGACGCATAATTTTACCGGAGCGTGTTTTTGGCAAGCCAGGTGCCCATTGAACAAAATCTAATGAGGCAATGGGACCAATTTCTTTACGAACCTGCTTGACCATCTCAATTTTTAATTCATCACTAGGCTCTGCACCTTTTACTAAGGTAATATAGGCATAAATTCCCTGTCCCTTAATATCATGTGGATAACCAACAATAGCGGCTTCGGCTACGTTTTTATGTAATACCAGAGCACTTTCAATTTCTGCAGTACCCAGACGATGGCCTGATACATTTAATACATCATCGACACGTCCGGTGATCCAGTAATAATCATCTGCATCACGACGAGCGCCGTCACTGGTAAAATAGTGACCGGGATAGGTGGTAAAATAAGTTTCTATAAAGCGTTTATGATCACCATAAATGGTACGCATCTGACCCGGCCAGCTGGCACTAATTACTAAAGAACCTGAGGCCGGGCTTTCAGTAATGATATTGCCGTCAGTATCCATTAGATTGGGTTTTACACCAAAGAAAGGGCGTGATGCAGAGCCGGGTTTTAGTGCGGTGGCACCAGGCAGAGGTGTGATCATAAAGCCGCCGGTTTCAGTTTGCCACCAGGTATCAACAATCGGGCAATTGGTTTCACCCACCACATTGTAATACCATTCCCAGGCTTCAGGATTAATGGGTTCACCAACCGAACCAAGAAGATGCAGACTACTGCGATCGGTTTTCTTAACCGGCTCATCACCTTCACTCATCAATGCTCTAATAGCGGTAGGCGCAGTGTAGAATGTATTAACCTTATGTTTTTCAACAACCTGCCAGAAGCGAGAGGCATCAGGGTAAGTTGGGATGCCTTCAAACATGAGTGTGATTGCACCATTGGCTAATGGCCCGTAAAGGATATAACTATGACCTGTGATCCAGCCCACATCAGCAGTACACCAATAAACATCACCCTCTTTATAATCAAAGGTATATTTGTGTGTCACGGCAGCATAAAGCAAATAACCGGCGGTGGTATGTAAAACACCTTTTGGCTTTCCGGTTGACCCTGAAGTATAGAGAATAAACAGTGGATCTTCAGCATCCATTTCTTCCGGTTCACAATGGCTGTCAACTGTTGCAGCGACATCGTGATACCAGACATCATGCTTATCATTCCATGCGACATCACCCCTGGTATTTTGAATGACTAATACCGTATGAACATTTGGGCATTGGGCAACGGCCTGATCGGTATTTTTCTTAAGAGGTACTGCTTTACCGCCGCGTACACCTTCATCAGCGGTGATGACAATCTGACAATCAGAATCCAGAATGCGATCTTTTATGGCTTCAGGTGAGAAACCGCCAAAAACAACAGAATGAACGGCACCAATACGTGCACAGGCAAGCATGGAATATGCCGCTTCGGGGATCATCGGCATATAGATACAAACCCGATCACCTTTTTTCACGCCGCGTGCTTTTAACACATTAGCAAAACGGTTTACATTATCGGAAAGCTGTTGATAAGTAATGGTTTCAGATTTATTGGGATCATCACTTTCCCAGATAATGGCAGTTTGATCGGCACGCTCCGGGAGGTGACGATCAATACAGTTATAGGTTACATTGAGTTTTGCACCACTAAACCACTTGATAC
>WTAX01000330.1 GCA_013139395.1 Gammaproteobacteria bacterium
TTGCTGAAGGTGACAAGCGTATTATTGGTGCTATGATTGAGAGTAATCTTGTAGAAGATCGCCAGAATTATTCTAATAAAGGTGATCTGGTCTATGGACAAAGTATTACTGATGCCTGCATTAATTGGCATGATAGTTTTGAGGTGTTAATAAAACTATCTGATGCAGTTCAGCAGCGTCGTGTGAGTTTAGCTGATGAATAAATTTATTAACTAAATTCATTCAGTAAAATTATTCAGTAAAATTATTCAGTAAAAGATAAATGGAGTGATTAAATGGGGTTTGTGATCGGTGTTGTTGCCGCTTTACTGGTTATATTTTTATTAACTTTTATTACCATAAAGAAACCTGTTTTTGGTGAAGTCATGATTGCATTGGTCGTAATCATGATCCTGACCTCTACGTATTTCTATTTTCATAAAGATGAACGTGTTGAAAACAAAAAACATTTAATCCCTGTTGAACAAATTGAATTAACGGATATTCATCATAGCTTAGCCTATGGTAATTATTATAAATTGACTGCTTTATTAAAAAATCATTCACAGAAGTATCGTCTGCAATCTATTGAATTGAAACTATCATTCCTTAACTGCCCAACTTCAGATGAAACTGATTTTAAAAATTGTAAGCTTATTTCAGAAAAACATCATAAAATTAAAACCAGGATGCCGGCACAACAATCTGCCTCTATTGAAAGTTATATTTTGCTGGATGATGAGGCGGTACTGGCAGTCATCAATGATAAAAATGCGGGCTCAATACATTGGAAGATAGAACTTTTAAACGGTTCTGCTCGATAGATAATATGCTGTGCTCAGTAGTACACCATATTAAGAAACAGTGCTGCTATATTTCCCTTCTTTTGTAACTCTATCAATTTCCTGATAAATCTGTGTAATATTTTGTTTCAACTGCTCATCACTTAGCTCAAACAATTCAAGGTCAGTTCTACTGACTATATCCATTAGAGCAGGAGCACCGACATAGCGCAAGCCGCCATGCATTTTATGGATGATCTTGCGTAACTCTTCTTTATTATTGTTTTGCAGTTCTTTTTGTATACCCTGAGTGTATTTGGGTAATTCGTTTATTAACATAAGCAGTAAATCTTCTGCTAGTTTTCTATTACCTGAAACAAGTTGTATGGCTTTTTTTTGATCCAGAACAGGGAAAGTATCAGACATTTTTACTCCAAAGTTTACAATCTCAGTGTTATTTTAAATTATTTGAATATAGCATATAGTAATAAATAAGCGTATAAATTAGTTAGTGTATTCGAGAGCACCATTCATACTTTTGAAAATATTATCAAATGACTTATTAATAACATCTTTATTTTCTATGGTTTGGATTATTTCTTTTATTGAATTATCAATTAGTTCCATTAAAGATTTTTCATGATCTTCTTCTAAACCTAAAAATAAAATTTTTTCCTCAATAGCCTGACCTAATTGTTGTGTAATAACCCTGGTTTTCTCAATATCCAAATCGAGTTCGCTATGAATGCTTTTTATGGCTTCTTGTGTTTCTTTAAAAATTGCTTTGATATTATTATATTTATTAATACTTACTGGAGATAATAGATTAAATTGTCTAAAATAGCAAAAATGATGAAAATGAGTGTTTTTGTGCTAATTGTCTATTATAATCATTTTTATTACTAGTGTAGGATGTATCCTACGTGTTATATATGGATATAATTAATTAAAAAATCATTTATTAGGGATCAATAATGCAAGAAGAAAAAAGGGTTAAAGATAAAGAGTTTGTCAGCACTCGAAAGGCAGCAGACATATTGGGTGTGGCAGTCAGTACGATTCAGCTATGGGCAGATAATGGCAGTTTGAGAGCCTGGGTGACTAATGGCGGGCATAGACGTATTGCCAAAGATTCTGTTGATGATTTGTTAGTAAAAAGAGATTTAAGTACTAACCCACCTAAACAGCTTGTTAAGGAAAAGAAAGCATTAACAATATTGTTAGTCGAAGATGATGAATCTCAAATTGATTTATATAAACAACAGTTTGTAGCACGAGAGCTGAACGTTAACCTGGTGGAAGCTCATAATGGCTATGACGGGCTTATTAAAATTGGTCAATATAAACCATCAATTATTATTACCGATTTAATGATGCCTGATATAGATGGTTTTCAAATGCTGGACACATTGAAAAAAAATGAAGAACTAAAAGACTGCCTTATTATTGTTGTCACTGCTTTATCATTAGACGAAGTTGAAAATAGGGGAGGAATTCCTGATGAGGTAATATTTTATACTAAGCCTGTTGTTTTTGATCAGCTGGAAAATACCATATTAAAGAAAATGCTCAATAATTAAAAATACTTATGAATATAAAAAACCAGGTTTACAAGTCCAGGATATTAATTGTTGATGATAATCCAGTCAATATTAGTTTATTAGAACAAATTCTTAATATGAATGGATATTCTAATGTTGAATCAACCACCGATCCTGAACTGGTCATACCTCTGTATGAAAAAAATATTTATGATCTAGTGGTGCTTGATTTAAATATGCCGATTGTTGATGGTTTTGAGGTGATGAAGCTCCTTTCTAATATAATAGAAGAAGATTATTTACCAGTGATTGTTATCACTGCTATGACTGATCAAGATGTATGTAAAAGATCGTTATCAATGGGGGCCAGGGACTTTATTACCAAGCCCTTTGATCATATGGAAGTATCTTATCGTATATTTAATATGCTTGAAGTCAGAACCTTATATAAACAGCATTATGAACAGGAAAAAATATTAGAAAAAAAAGTAAAGAATAGAACATTACTTTTAGAAAAATCTAATATGGATATGATTCGTCGTCTGGGTCAAGCGAGTGAACATAGAGATAATGAAACGGGAATGCACATTTTGCGTATGAGCATGGCCTGTGAGAAATTAACCCTGGCTATAGGATTAGATGAACAATTTGCGAAAAATATGTTAACAGCCAGTCCACTGCATGATCTTGGTAAAATAGGTATTCCTGATAATATTTTATTAAAAAATGGCAAGTTAGATGATGAAGAATGGACTATCATGAAAACTCATACCACAATCGGATTTGATTTATTAAATAATCATGCATCAGAAATAGTGGTACTTGCACAATCCATTGCCTTAAATCATCATGAAAAATGGGATGGTTCTGGATACCCTCACGGTTTAAAAGGTAAAGAAATTCCTATTGAAGCACGTATTGCATCGATCTGTGATGTGTTTGATGCATTAACGTCTGTGAGACCCTATAAAAAAGCATGGCCGGTTGAGAAGGTTGTTAATTATATTAGAGACAATAGCGGTCTTTATTTTGATCCTGAAATAACTGATCTATTTATTCAAATAATTCCTGAATTAATAGAATTGAGAAAAAAATATAGTGATTAATTTTACAGTTAAATATCTTGAAAATAATGAATGTGAACAATCCTTTGTTTGTAAAAATAAATAATGTCATTTATCAAACAACAACAAAATTTAAATATTAACGAAATTGCCAATGGTGTAGTCTATTTGATCCTTGCCTGGTCAATCTGCATTATCACTTCATTATCGTGGAATATATATCAGACCTACCAGCAAAGTTATAAGCGTGCTGAATCCACAGCCTTGTCAGATTTTAATCGCGATCAGGCTTTTCGTAATTGGATTTCTGATCATAATGGTATCTATATACGCTCACAGGTTGAAAAACCATCTTTCAATGATGCCGGTATTAATACTATTGAATCCTATATATTGCTGGATCCGGCAACATTTCTAAATCAGGTCATGAGTGACTATCCGGATAGATTCGATTCTTCAATAAGAATGATTGGTATAAAACCATTTAACCTTAATAACCTGCCCACCTCATGGGAAAATAATGTAATCAATTTGTTTAAAAAAGGGGAGACTGAATTCCTTGATTATGATTTGACAGATGACTCACATCATTTAGGTCTTTTTAAACCCATGTATGCTGCATCATCCTGTTTAACCTGTCACAAGAAACAGGGTTTCGAACAGGGAGACTTAATGGGAGCCGCTGGCGTTTATATTGATATCAATCCATTTTTAAATTCGGCAAAAGAATTAAGTCAAATTCTAATTATTAGTCATCTGCTTATTTGGATAATTGGCTATATAGCCACTGTTCTTTATGGTCGTAAAACAGAATTGCGTGTTAAGGGGCATTTGCATCTTGAAAAACAATTAAAACAAGCCTATGAACAATTGGAACAACGTGTTGAGCAACGTACGATTGAATTATCAAAACTATCAAAGGCGGTTGAGAATAGTCCGGTAATGGTGGTTATTTCTGATAATAATGGTCTGATCGAGTATGTTAATCCGCGTTTTACTGAGATATCAGGTTATAACTTTCATGATGTTATAGGAAAAAATCCATCATTAATGAAATCATCCAGAACTCCTAAAAAGGTTCATGAGGATTTGTGGAAAACAATCAGTAGCGGCAAACTATGGTCAGGTGAACTTTGCAATCGTCGTAAAGATGGCAAAGAATTTTGGGTTTCAGCATCAATTGCCCCTATTTTTTCTGACGCAGGTCAGATCACCAATTATATTTCAGTAGAAGAAGATATTAGTGAGAAAAAAAGCATAGAAAAAAATCTTATTCTTGCAAAAAATACTGCAGAAGAGGCTAATAAGGCAAAGTCAGAATTTCTAGCCAGTATGAGTCATGAATTGCGTACTCCATTAAATGCGATTATTGGCTTTTCTCAACTTTCTCAGTTGGATAAAAGTGTTAGTGAACAACAAAAGAAAAATTCTGAGGAAACTTATAAAGCAGGCAAACATTTATTAGGTTTGATTGATGATATATTGGACTTGACCAGTATTGAAATAGGTAAAGTGAAATTAAATCTTCAGCCTATAACATTAAAAAAGATGATTAAAGAATGTTATGAATTAATCTATCCCATGGCGAAAGAGAAAAATATCAGTCTGGATTTTTCAAATTATGAGTGTAGTTGTATGGTTCAAGCGGATTATATCCGACTAAAACAAATTATACTTAATGTGCTTTCCAATGCTGTTAAATATACAAAATTATCAGGCTCTATAAAGCTGCATTGTTATGATGGCAAGCATGATGATATTGTAATAGAAGTTATTGATACGGGTGACGGTATTAGTCATGAAAATATGAAAAACTTATTTGAGCCATTTAACCGCCTGGGTAAAGAAAAAAGTGCTATTGAAGGAACAGGAATTGGTCTGGTTATTTCAAAGAAATTTATTGAAATGATAGGCGGAGAAATACTGGTTGAGAGTATTGTTGATCAAGGTAGTACTTTTTCTATTATTTTGCCAAAAACAAATAAAAAATCTATCCCTGAGGTGATCAAAACGGATTTAATTCATCATACAGCAGATCTAAAAAACTTAAATCTAAATATTTTTTATATAGAAGATAATCCTGCTAATTTAAAGCTGATGGAAAATATTATTAATTTACAAAAAGGTTGGAATTTTTCTTACGCAAAGACAGCAGAAGAGGGTATTGAGTTAATTAAAAGAAATAATCCTGATTTAATTCTTATGGATATTAATCTACCTGGGATGGATGGCATTGAAGCTTGTCATCATATTAAAAGTATTAAAGAATTAACACATATCCCCATTATTGCCATTAGTGCTGGAGCAATGAAGGAAAATTTAGAAAAAGCAATGGATGCAGACTTTATTGATTATATTACCAAGCCGGTTGATGTAAAAATATTAATTCAGAAAATCGATAAATTGTACTCAAAGAATCTAATGACTAAAAAGGTCTGTAAAATTTTTGAATAATATTACAAATAACTAAAGTGTAAGTCTAGGCCTCGGCTGACAATTTTTTTGATTTTTTTAAATCTTTAACCAGTTTGATATTTCATTATCCTTTAAAGGTTTACTGAAATAGTAACCCTGGATTATGGAACCACCTAATTGTTTAATTTCATTTAATTCTTCATCAGTTTCTACACCTTCGATTATTGTTGTAACCTGTAATTTCTTAGTCATAAATAAAATAGATTCCAGCATAGCCTGTTGTTGTGGATATTGATCAATATTAGTAATAAAGCTGCGATCGACTTTTAGCACATCAATAGGTAATTGAGTTAAATAACTGAGAGATGAATAACCTGTTCCAAAATCATCCAGTGCAATAGAACAATCTAAATGATGTAGTTGCTGGAGCTTTTCTTTGGATGACTCAAAGTTATCCATCATTAGTGATTCAGTGACCTCAAATTCAATTTGAGATGGAGAAATCTGGTTGTTTTTCAGCTCAGCTTTAATCTCTTCAAAAAAATGTGGATTACGAAACTGCAATGGTGATAAATTAATAGAGATCATCAGTTCTTTAAAACAATTATTCTTAATCTGTTCAACAACTTCATGAATAGTCCAAAGGCCCACCTCATTAATTAGACCAGAGCGTTCCAGAACCGGAATAAACGTAGCGGGAGATACAAAGCCAAATTTGGGGTTTTGCCAACGCAGCAGCGCTTCAAAACCAATTGTTTGTCTACTGTGTAAATCAACTTTGGGTTGATAAACAAGATAAAACTCTTTATTTTCCAGGGCAGAATGAAGTTGTGCTTCTATTTCTAATCTTTCCATCATTTCAGTTGACATGTTATTAGCATAGAACTGGTAGCCAGTTGTGTTAGCTTCTTTTGCCTGATACATGGCTGTATCTGCATTTTTTATCAGCTCCGTATGGCTGGTGCCATTATCAGGATAGATTGCAATACCAATGCTTACCCCAATATTTACTTCCTGTTTATCGATTAAAAATAAGCGGCTTAGTTCATTGATCATATGTTTAGTAAGCTTTATAAGCTCTTCATTATGACTAATGCACTCCATTAAAATAATAAATTCATCGCCACCATTACGACAGACCGTATCTGTTTCTCGTAACATACTTGTTAATCTATCTGAAACCTGTTTGAGCAGTTTATCACCCATATCATGTCCCAGGCGATCATTGACCGCTTTAAATCGATTTAAATCAAGAAACATAATAGCCAATTTCTTTTTAGAACGAACTGCCATGGCAATACTGTGATCAATACGATCATGCAATAATATTCGATTAGGTAAACCTGTCAGAACGTCATGATGAGCAAGATAACTGAGTTCTTCTTCATGTTTTATGCGTTCAGAAACATCTTTACGGTGCCAATGAAATATATGATGTGCCCATCATTATCTTTAATGGGGGTAATAGTTTTGTCTTCATGATACAAGTCTCCGTTCTTACGTCGATTGATAAAGACGGAATGAAATGGATTTCCTGCTAATAGCGTCCGCCACATGTTCTTATAAAATTCTTCATCATGTTTTCCTGATTTTAAGTGATTGCTTGTACGTCCAATAAGTTCTTTTCTGGCAAACCCTGTCACTTGAGTGAAAGCATCATTAACATATTCAATCACTCCTTTATTATTGGTTATAATGGTTGCATCTTTAGCTTGTTCAATAGCACTATGAAATTTTTGTAAATCTATGGTTTTTACCGCAATTAGTTTCTCAAGATTTTTATTGGTATCAAGTACATTATATTCCGCAGTCTTTCTTTTTTTCTCTTCCTGGAAAACTATGTAAAGCATAAATATTGAAAATAATAATAGTCCGATAAAAATATTAACATTATTTTTTAATAGAGTACTATGATGTTTTTGAATCATTTCTTTGGGGAATATATCAACCACTTCCCATAAGGCTCCATTAATTTTATTTCTATGAATAATGTGGCCTTCTGTATTATTATCAATAAAATTAATGCCGTCTAATACATCACGTCCGCCTTGAACTGATAACTCAATTAAATTAACAAAAGGTAATCCCCCAGCTCTGCTGGGGTGACTATCAAAGTTTGACAAATACGGGATTCATCGTAAGTATCCTTATCTGCGAACCGCTCAAAGTTCAATGATAAGGAAACAAACGATGAAAGCACAATCAAGCTTAAACCATACTGTATGGGAATGTAAATATCATATTGTCTGGATACCAAAATACAGAAAAAAGACCATTTATAAGGATTTAAGGCAGTATCTAGGAGCAACATTTAAAGACTTAGCCTCACAAAAGGAATGTAGAATAGAAGAAGGGCACTTGATGTCAGATCATGTTCATATATTGATATCAATACCTCCAAAATATTCAGTTTCACAAATTGTCGGTTTTATAAAAGGAAAAAGTGCAATATCAATAGCCAGAACATATATGGGACGAAAGAAAAATTTCACTGGTCAAAGTTTTTGGGCAAGGGGTTATCATGTCTCAACAGTTGGTCGTGATGAAGATGTTGTTCGGGAATATATAAGGCATCAGGAAAAAGAAGATCGGAGAATTGAGCAAATTAACTTTTTTTAGAACGTTACCACCTTTAGGTGGTTAATAAATTAGTCCGCTTTGAGCGGTTAACAAATTCAAGCCTCCGGCTTTGCCGGAGGTCTTTGACTATATCAAGTTTTATTCTGGTGTTTGAGGAGCAGATAGCTCCTCATATTCAGAAAGGGCGGTTATACTATTATTTAACATTTTAGTGTCTGGATATTAAATATAATACTCTAAGCAGATGCTGTAGATAACACTTCTGAGCCGCTATTATATTGCTGAACCAATTCCACTAAACTTGTTATTTCATCAGATATATTTGCCATTGAATCCACTGAGTTTTGCGCTAGAATCCGGTTATCCTGGGCAACCATTTGTAAGGAGGAAACATTATTATTAATTTCATCGGTAGCACTGTTTTGTTCTCTTGTGGCATTGGCAATATGAGCATTCATTTCTAAAATCTTATGCATAGAAGCAATAACACCAGCCAAAGTTTCATCAGCAGAGGTTACATGAGTGATAGCTGACTGTGATTGCTGCAGACTTGCCTGCATCACATCGGTTGCCTTTTGGCTTTGTGATTGTAAACGTTCTATCATATTCTGAATTTCTTCTGTGGATTCATGAGTACGCCCGGCCAGGGTTCTCACTTCATCTGCTACTACAGCAAAGCCACGTCCTTGTTCTCCTGCTCTGGCTGCCTCAATAGCTGCATTTAAGGCCAGTAAATTAGTTTGCTCTGCAATGCCTTTAATAACACTCAATACCTGTCCAATTTCCTGACTTTCATTCGCTAGTTTAGTAATAACTTCAGAAGCCTGCTCAATTTTTTTACCTAAGTCATGTATGGATGACGCAGTATTACGCATTATCTGACCACTTTGTTTCACATCATCATTAATTGATGATGAGCTTTTAGCCGTATTTTGTGTCGTTTCACCGATACTTTCGATTGATGCTGCCATCTCATTCATGGCTGTCGCTAATTGTTCTATATCCTCTTCCTGTTTGCCTATACCATGATTAGTGGAATGAGAATCCTGGGTTGACTTGTCAACATGATTACTGATTTTTCCAGATGATGAATGAATATGAAAAATTAACTCCTCCATACGTTGAATCATGGTATTAAATGAGCCTGAAAGCTGTGAGAGCTCATTAGTTCCAGAATCATCCACTCTTAAGGTAACATCTTTGTTTTCAATAACCTTGATAAACGTATCTCTTAAAAGAGAAATGCGGCATATAATATTATTGACCAGCAATAAGCCCGTAATTGAAAGTAAAATAGCTAATACCGCTATTACTGATGCCTTCCAGAATGATGCACTGGCCGCTGAGCCAAACTCATTACTATGATTAGATGCGTCCATACTAACAAGGACATTAAATTTTAATATATCATTGATCGCACTGGTTGCTCGGGTTAACCATTCACTGGAAGAAACAGGATATTCCCCTGTTTCTGATGCCTGGTAGACTTTCTCCCGTAATTGCTGATAACTGCCTAAAAAATTATTTTGAATGTTTTGCCAGTCTTGTTTTATATCTGAAGCAAATTGCTGATGTTTTTGGTTACTCAATAAAACCACAGCAAAGTTTTTTAGATACTCCATCTGAAATTCTACAATACCCCGGTACTTATTTAGAGACTGGAGTTTTTCCCTGCTTAATGGAGCAGAAGATGCAATGGTCGAAGCAATAATTGCGCGTTCCCGACCAGCATATTCACCAATTGCCCAAACAGCATGTTTAATCGTACTATTATTATAAATTGCGCCTTCCACATGACTTGCTGGAACAAAAGCAAATTGACGTAAGTTTGAAAAATCATTAATAAATTGAGTCATCTGTGCCACCCATTCAGATGAGGAAACCGGGTTATGATTATCAACACGCTGTCTGATGACTTGTAATTTACTCCAGGTATTTTTACTGTTCTGCAGCGTTGTTTTAAATTCAACTCCGCCCCAATTAATAGCGGCTAATTCTTTAGCCAGGGCAAATGCAGAATGAACATTTTTATCACCATTCTGGCGGAAATTATCAATTTTGTTGCGGATACTGCTCTCAGGTGAAACGCCTTTTTCCAGTGCGGCTATATAACCGGCTGTAAATCCACGTTCTTTGGCTTCTTCAGCAGTGGCTGTAATAACAAAATCAGCCATTTTATTTGCAGTATTGAGTCCTTGGGCTTGTCGATCCTGAGGCTGATAGACAGTTATAACAGAAAATATTAGATTACTAACCACCATGCCGCCTAATACTAAAATGGTGGTTAAGAGGATGGTTTTAATGGATATATTTTTTAAAATGCTCATTTTATTCCCTGTTAGTATATTTTTTTTATTATTAGTCGATGTTTGTTTAATTTAAAAATCATCTTTTTTGATAAAATCATCTTTTTTGATAAAATCATCGATATCATCACTATCGTCATTATCGGTGATTTTTATTGTGTTGTCATTATTTTTATTAAATATATACAGAAAAATTTACTGCCACAGATTTTAAATATTTTAAAGGTGAAGAATTAGTAAAAAGAGGGGATTATGATGTGCTTAGCTTGTGAGGTATTTTATTATAATAAAATACCATCAATTTTTTTCAAAAATTCTGGTATATTAAACGGCTTGCTAATGTGCGCAATAAAGCCTGATTGTTTTGATTTTTCTATATCTTCTTTCATAGCATTTGCGGTTAAAGCAATAATAGGGATGTCCTGGGTATGAGGATTCTCAGCTAGTTTTTTTGCTGCTTCATAACCATCAATTCCAGGCAGATTGATATCCATAATAATCAGTTCTGGTTTATGAGTGATGGCCAGTTCGATTCCTGATTCACCTGATTCTGCAATTAATAAGTACAGATCATCTCTGGTAGCGATAATTGATTTCATCAGTGATATATTACTTTTATTATCTTCAATATAGAGAATGCCATGACCATTTAATATGGCGTTAAGAGTCATTTTACTTTTCTCTTGCTGCTCTTGTTTTTTAGATAGATTTGTCGAACAATTGTCTGCTATATTAGCAAGTTCTGTAGTTGATGCATTGTTTAAAATAAGCCAAAAAGTACTGCCTTTTCCTGGTGTACTGGTAAATTCTATACTGCCATTCATCATCTCAATCAGTTTTTTAGTGATAATTAATCCAATTCCAGTCCCTTCAATTCTACTGTTTTCATTGCCCAGACGATTAAATTCTTCAAATAATTTTTTCTGATTTTCTTTTGATATTCCATGCCCGGTATCGGTGACTCCAATCTTGATATTAGCCTGATGCTCAGTTGCACAGAAAATTTTAATACTGCCATGATTATCGGTGTATTTAATGGCATTTGATAAAAGGTTTAGTACAGATTGTTTTAAACGAATTTTGTCTGCTAAAACGACATAATCACATTCTAATAAGTTACAATCAATTAAGATTTCTTTTTTTAAAGCCAGTGGTTCAATTAAAATCTGACATTCTTTTAATAAGGGAATCAAATACACCTGAGCAATATTCAAAGTCATTTGTTTGGCTTCAATTTTTGCCAAATCAAGTATTTCGTTTATCAGTGTTAATAAATGCTGTCCAGCCTTATTAATTTGTTCACTATTGTCCAGGTGTCTTTTGCTAAGCTTTTTATCATATTTAAATAATTGAGCAAAACCAATAATAGAATTAAGAGGGGTTCTTAATTCATGTGACATAGAGGCCAGAAATTCTGATTTTGCCTGATTAGCTTTTTCTGCTGAGTTTCGTGCTTCAATTAATTGTTTGTTTTTCGTTTCAATAGCTTTAAATAGTTCTTCTTTTTTAAAAAGCGTATGATCTTGTGCTTCAATTTTATTTTCTAATTTAACCGCACTGAAACGAAAGCTGATAAACAGGAGTAATTCAATAATAATAAAAGCAGAGATGCCGTAGATAATGTTAATTTTTTGTTCTTTGATATAAGTCTGATATATCGCAGTGACGTCTTTCCAGATTAGGATAGAACCAACATAATCATGGCTCCCTGTTTTATTACCAATATAATCATTAAAAGGATATAAGTTGGAGAAATAATACTTATCTCCTATTTCTAATACCTTAAGTTTACCATCAGGTTTATTTATTTTCTCACCTGATTTTAAGTAGGAGATTATTTTTTCTACCCCTTTACGAGATGATGCTTCAAGAACACAATCACACATTAGTAAACCATCACCAAAACGTTTTTGATAAAAATCAGGCCACATATATTTTTTTAAATGTTCTTTTTTTAATAACACAGCAATTCCTGCATCAAAGTGTGTATCAATATGTTTAAACATTGAGGTAAATGCATTGCCTACTTCTAATGTACCGATGAATTGTTTGTCGGTTTGACTGGTTTTCTGGCTAAAAACGGGGACAACTCCTCTTAAACCAGAATAAACACGACCGGTTTCAAACCCGGTGCGTTGAGTGTGTTCTTTATTGGTGTCAACAATAGTAAAGCGGATATCATCCATATTATCACCAAACTTTTCAGGGCGATGGACTCTCAAAAAACTGGTATCTCCAGGGCCTAAATGAAAATGCAATTGCCTGACATTAAAATTTTGTTTGGCTTTATTCCAACCAGTAAGTGTCTGGTCTAAAATTTGCTGTCGTACTTGTGCTGATTCTTTTCCTCCGGCACCACCACCTTCTTTCTCTAATGCTATTTTTCCTTTTAGAAACAGTTCCTGTATTTGTTTATCCTCAGCATATAAAGTGGCGATGAGTAACAGGTTTTCATAGTTGGATTTTAGCTCGGTATTAAATGCTGTATACAGTGCCTGACTCTTTTCAAGCAGGTTATGATGCAGGCCGGTTTTACTATAATGATAATTAATGTAAACAAAAATAATATCAAAGCAGAAAATTACCATGCTAAAAAAAATAAATAAGCTTCTACGATTCATTATTCAGCTCCGCTTTGGCTTCTTTAATAGGCAAAGTGCCAGCCAGGGGTATTTCTAACCAGAAAGTACAACCAGTACCATCAATACAATCCACTCCAATTTTGCCATTCATTATCTCTATAAGTTGTTTTGCAATACTGAGTCCAATGCCGCTTCCTTCAATATTACTTAATTCTTTGCCTAAACGTTGAAAGGGTTCAAATAAGAATTTTTGCAGTTCAAATTTGATACCAGAGCCTGTATCACTGACATAGATTCGGCAATAGTTTTTATTTGCAGTATCGCAGTAGAGTCGTACTTCACCGTTTTCCTGATTGTATTTAACCGCATTGGTGAGCAGGTTTAGGATGACTTGTTTAAGACGTATTGCATCTGCTAAAACTATGGTGTCGCATTCGTCTACAACAAATTTAATGTTTCTCTGCATGGCTAAGGGTTCAATTAATGTATAACATTCACTGAACATGGTATTAATTGCTAGTGGTTCTATTACTAAATCAGTCTGACCGGCTTCGATTTTAGCTAAATTAAGAATGTCATTAACCAATGATAGTAAGTGTTTGCCAGCTTTATTGATTTCCTGTGCGTTTTCTTTTTGTCTATGACTTAGTTTTGGATCGTATTCAAATAGTTGAGCAAAACCGATTATTGCATTTAATGGTGTCCGCAGTTCATGAGACATGGATGAGAGAAATTTCGATTTTGCATAATTGGCTGCTTCGGCTTCATTTTTTGCACGAATCAACTCTTGCTCAGATATATTTTGTAAATTAGATTTTTGTTCTAATTCATCTGCAAGGCTTGTAAACTGAAGATTAAGTGCAATTAATTCATCACCATTGATACTGTTTTTTAAGAGATTTTTATTATGTGTCTTACTGATTAATCTTTGTGCAATGTGAGCAATTTGATGAGATAAATGTTGTAATCCACTTGAATACCAAAAACCAACAATGATAAAGAGTATTATTAATACAACAGCTAATAAAAGTCGTTGCTGACGTCCTTTTTCCATAATTAAGTTTGTCATATAGTTAGCATCATTTAATGATACTGCAGATATTAACTGCAGATCTAAATCTGAGGCGCCATAATCAAAAAAGGATTTTCCTGTTTGTACATAATGACTGCTGAAGGAAGAAAAGCTCTCTCCTGACGGGATTTTTTGTTCATCACTGCTGACAATAATTTTATTAGAATCAGGTTCAAGCAAGGCTAATATCGTCCGGCGTGCCTGTAATTTAGTCACTTCACTAAGGAACTGTTCATCTATTGGACTGACTAGCATCAAATACCATTTATTTCCATTGACTTTGATACTTTCGGTTGAAAAAACAAAAGGGAAGTTATTCAGTTTTGTTAAATAGGACTGACTGTGGCTCAATTTACGTAATAAATAGCCTGATTTTGTTAGTGCTTTTAAAATATCAGATTCTGACTCAGAGCCATTGTGACTGGTATTATGATGATATATTTCGACTATATTACCCTGAGCACTGAGCAAAAGTGCAAAACGCGCTGAGAAAAAACTTCGCATAATAGATGTCCTGGGCAGCCAATGCGCTGGTCTTCCTGCATAACTTCTTTTTATTTCAGAAGGTTGTTCAGTAGTAGATAGATTTCCAAGATAATGTTGAAAGCGATTTTGAGAGGTAATTAATTTGGTTGCATTATGATGAATTTGTATTTTTTGATCAAACAAGCGGCGATCAACTTCAGATATTCGCACCAGTTCCTTTTTTGTTTCATTAAAAAAAATCGACTGTAACTGCTTGTTTTGTAGATAGTCTATTGGATACCATAGAACTACTCCTGTTATCACTGTCAGCAAAAAAAGCTTTTTTGTGATACTAAATTTGTGCCAGTACCTTTTTTTTATATACAAAGCAGGATTATATGAATTCTGACTCATTTTGAAGTCTGAGGCTCCCCAATTAATTCATCATCAGCAAATTTCCAGCCATACTTTTTAAGTTGATTGGCAGAAATAAAAGCATATTTCTGATCAATAGTTTGAAAATTATCCTGAATATAGGTAACAAGGGCTGTGGCTGTTTCTTTTTTTAAATCTGGATGAGTCCAGCTTGAGATATTATAGGTACGGTAAAAAGGATATTGACCAGTGAGTACTGCCTGTTGATCTTCCGGGCTATAGCCATTGACTTTTAATAAACCTACTTTGCCTATTTGCTGCTCATAGAGGCGTGTCATCCATAGTGTCTCATATCCGATTGCCTGTGTATCATGTGCGACATGAGAGATCATATCAGGAATTGTTGCTACTTCATCCATGGTTGGAGTGAATTCATCCTCATTATCCAATATCAAACGCCAATGTCCAGGTCTTGTTTTACAGTGAAGACGAGCAATTGGCTGTATAGCTGACGGAGTTTTATTAAATTCTTTTTTTGATGCTTCGCTCGTTAGTTGTTCCGTTTCCTGCCATTTACCTGTCTGACCACTAAAGATCATTCTGGCTTGTGTTAATGAAATATTTGAAATCGTATTATCCGGATGAACTATGAGAGCAATCGCAGCAATGCCCAAAGTATGATACTTTAGTCCGGGCAGACGATCAGTTTCACCTGCAGGACAGCAAAAACCACCGATATCTACTGATTTATCCAATAGGGCACCTGCTGAGATACCACAGGTGCCTTCACTCACTGCTATGCGTAAATGATTTTTACGGGCATAATCTTTAATTAATGGTACTAATGCGGGATAGAGTTGTTGATCGAGGCTAATGGCAAGATCGGTGTTATCAGGGAGTTTTTTGTAGTGAATAGCTTGTTTCAGCCATTGCTCAGGCATAATTTCCACATAGTCAGGATCACTAAATGAGATATTTTGCTGCATAATAGCTGTTTCAGCCAGAGTACTTGCGGGTATAAAAAAAATACCATTTGTTATTAATAGTTGTATGCTGAAGAAGTATTTAAATAAATTTATCACCATCTTAACTCCACTTATTTAATTTTATTCCAGAATGATGAAAGTCGGTGTATAAGTTGTCTCAAAATGAAAAGGAGCTAAAACTGTTTTATTTATATTTTTATTTTTAGTTTTGACCGATATCATTGCTTGCCAATGCATTACTTTCTTGCTGCACACAGGTAGAGAGGTCTCGCCGCGATAAATAGAATCACCGATATCTTTAAGCCTGGTCCGAAATTTACCCATATATAAATTAACCCCCTTAATCTCTAAATCTACGCTTATTGCCTCTATGTTCTCCATGTAAACTTCAACCTTGAGAGGTTTTAGCAGAGGAATAGTTCGCGGTAGTATGGCAAATGTAATAGCTCTACCATCGGACAAAAATGCCGTACATGAAGTCTCATGCAGATTGCAGTTAGAATCAACAACAGCTGTTTCAAATAAAGTCTTTTTTGCCGGTGTATTTTCCAGTGAGGGAAGGTTATATAACTTAGAAAAAATTATGATCACTAATATAATTAATAACAACCCCACCAATAACCAGGATTGCAGATAACATTGTAGATAACTAAGTATCTTCATATTTTATACATTTTCCCTTATACACAGGTTGCCTCAAATTATATATAAAGCCTTTGCTCAAGGATAGTTTGTAATTCTTAATAATCAATAATTTTTGAAAATATTTAACGCAGAAACAATAGGGGAATAAAAAATTTTTTATGAACTATTTCTTTATTGTATGAATAGTGTATAAAGCGCTAAAATAGCCTGATATTATAAGAAAGAACTCATCAATTGTTGTGCCTTTAATTGTACATCATAATGACTACAGACTTTCTTAAACATTAATTCACTTAATAAATAATCGGAAAACAATGAATTACCCAACAATTGAACACTTTGTCGGCAATACTCCTCTAGTTAAACTACAGCGTTTACCCGGTGAGACCAGTAATCAGATACTGGTAAAACTTGAAGGCAATAACCCGGCAGGTTCAGTTAAAGACAGACCAGCATTGAGCATGATCACAAGGGCAGAACAACGTGGTGATATAAAACCCGGTGATACACTGATAGAAGCAACCAGTGGTAATACCGGTATTGCCCTGGCAATGGCTGCTGCCATGAAAGGCTATAAAATGATTCTCATTATGCCTGATAATATGAGTGAAGAACGTCGTGGTGTTATGAAAGCATTTGGTGCTGAAATTATTTTAACACCTGCACAAGGGAGTATGGAGGCAGCCATTGATCTATCAAGACAAATGGAAGAAAAAGGGGAGGGAGTAGTTCTGGATCAATTTTCTAATCCTGATAATCCGGTTTCTCATTATCTTGGTACCGGCCCGGAAATCTGGCGTGATACCGGAGGAGAAGTAACTCATTTTGTCAGCGCCATGGGTACAACAGGCACTATTATGGGCACAGCTCGTTTTTTGAAAGAAAAAAATCAAGAAATACAAATTGTTGGTGTTCAACCAGAAGAAGGTTCGCAGATCCCCGGTATTCGCCGTTGGCCGGAAGAATATTTACCAAAGATTTATCATGCAGATGAAGTGGATCAAATACTGGATGTGAATCAGGAAGAAGCTGAAAATACCGTCAGAGCCTTGGCTTCTCAGGAAGGTATCTTTGCTGGTGTGTCATCAGGTGGTGCGGTTGCTGCAGCACTTAAATTGTCTAAAACAGTGAAAAATGCCACCATAGTGGTCATTATTTGTGATCGAGGTGATCGATACCTGTCAACCGGTGTGTTTCCAGCCTGAATAAACTGCCCGAATAACAGCTTACTTATCAGGTTACTCTATTTATGACAATACAACAGGCAAGAAGTAGGTGGGGGATTTTCTTTGTCATTCTATCGTGTCTGTTATTCGCTCAGCAATCATTTTCCATCAGCGCCATTGAGATTTCACTTGATAAATTGTTAATGCTGCCTTTATCAGGCAAACAACAATCATCTATACAAAATTCCAGCTCTGATTTTCTAAAACATCTTAAACTGGATCAACTGAAGGTAAGCGTTGATTTAGCCGCAACACCGCTTAAATTGAACATTGATTTAAGTCAGTTAGATTTACCTCAGCCCTATACCACAATAACAAAACTTAACATCAGCTGCCCGGTACTCACTATTGAAGAACAGATAATCAATTGTCCCAAAGGCCAGATTAAATTTAAGGGCTTAATTGAACCAGATATCAGCCCGTCATCTTTTTCATTTACTTATGATACAGCAAACAATGACCTTAAATTGAATTTTAATACGATTAAAATAGGGCAGGCAACTATTGCCTTTAAGATACAAATAAGTGAGCAGATATGGCATTCTACTGTTAAAGTATCCAGGCTTAATTTTGACTATCTTAAACCCTATCTTCATTATTATCTGTTTGAAAACACAGATAATAATCTGGAGCTACTTGATAATACGTCTGCTCTTATTAGTTTTACTGCAAAGACCTCAGGCATTATCGGTTCACAAAGCAATAATACTATTTCCTGGCTGCAGTCTTTACAACTAAGCGGCAGCTTAAAAAATGGCCAGTATCAATATGATGACAATATGGCTGATAATTTATCATTACACTTTACGGCTGATATAACACAAAGGTCTGAAAAATCATCGTTACTGCTGCCGTCGGATAATTATCAGCTATCAGCAAAAATTACTCATGTAAAAGGTGAAATATTACAAAATGACATCTATTTAGTGCCCACCGGAGATGAACAAATCAATGCACAACTGACATATTATTCAAAGAATCAATCCGTACATTTCTCACGCATTAATTTTTCATCAAAAGATATTTTTTCCATAACAGCAAAGGGGAAACTTTCTTTAAAGGATACTGATAAATTTTCAAAGCTTAATGCCGCTATCGCTTTTTTAGATTTAGCTGCATTTAATAAACTCTATATAGCCAATTTTCTTGCCGATACAGATTATGAAGGATTGCAAATTGAGGGTGCCGTTAAAGCTGACATTATAAAAGATAAGAAAAAAGTGAAACTCCATGTCACATTTGATAATTTTGTCGCTGCTTTTGATCAACAATTTTCACTCATCGATTTAAATGGCGCTATACATTGGAATAACGCTAATCAAAAAAACTCACCTGTAGCACAGAGCTGGCTTTCATGGCAGGAACTGACGCTTAATCAACTACCGTTGAGTCGGGTAACATTGAACTTTAGCAGTCATCATGATTTTTTAACGCTCAATAAAGAAGTCGACATTCCATTATTTGATGGTGCCTTACACATCAACAGCCTGAAAATGTCGAAAATGTTTGCTGCATTACCTGATTATTATAAGTTACCGTCAAAAAAACAAACGGATAACGGCTTCACTTTGACTATCAATGGTTTTATCAAACCGATATCACTAGAATTAGTCTCCAATCATTTTGACTGGCCGTTGCTTGATGGTACCTTGTCAGCGGTGATTCCATCAACGACCTATAATGAAAAATACCTTAAAGTTGGCGGCGCATTAATGATGCAGGTCTTTGACGGCAATATTATAGTAAAAGATCTTGAAATTGTTGAACCACTGAAAGATTATGCGCAATTATCTGCCAATATTGATTTAAACAACCTTAATCTGCAGTCGTTAACAAAAACTTACAACTTTGGTGAGATTCAGGGCAGAGTTGAAGGTAAGTTATCTCAGCTTGAACTGAGTGGCTGGCAGCCTGTTGCCTTTGATGCCTACATCCGTACTCCTGAAAATGATAAAAGTAGTCATAGAATCAGTCAGCGTGCCATAGATAATTTATCGAGTCTTGGCGGCGCTTCTGGATTATTGTCCCGCAGCTTCCTGAGCTTTTTTGAAACCTTTCGCTATGACAAAATTGGTTTAAGTTGTA
>WTAX01000372.1 GCA_013139395.1 Gammaproteobacteria bacterium
TCATGATGCGCGTCACTGAAGGCAAACCTAATAAAGTGATTGCCCATGAACTCAGTGTCAGCATTAAAACCGTTGAGGTTCATCGTGCCCGGATGATGGAAAAGATGGAAGCCGGTTCTGTTGCTGAATTAGTTAAAATAAGCCTGCTATTCACTCAACGTTAATAATTTAAAATAAAAATAATCACTTATCTTGCTGTTTTCTATAGAATTTATAGGCACCTCTAGGGATATCCCCTATTAAAAAGAAAAATTACCCAATTACATCGTTTTTAGTTTTTTATTAAAGTACCCGCTTCGAAGCAAATGACTTGCTCGGACAATAATAATAAAAAGTGATGGAACATTACTAAGAGCTTAAGGGATTCAAGGAAGGTATAAAAAAATTACGGAGATAATAATGGCGGGGGAAGAGCGCCGTATAAGAATAATAATAATGGTTCTAAGGCAATATGACTGACACAAAATAAATGTCTGTCATATTGCCTTTATTTTTTCTGCTGCTTTTTTTCTTGCCGCTAAGCTTATATCTTGTTCGTTTTTTTCTTCTTTTTCACCCGATTAACCCGTAAACGTGTACCATGCTCAAGTGATAAAAGAATCTCCTGTGCCGATATTTCCACAGGGAAATAAGTACCAGAAATTTTTGCTCCATTGATACTCGCGCCATCCAGTAATGAGCCCCTGAAATCAATTCCCCTCAAGTCCGTCATGCGAAAGTAAGCACCTCTAAAATCCAGACCGACGGCATCAATTCCCTGCAGATCCAGAGAGCGAAAATCACAGGATTTTAAATTACAATATTCCCCTGCCTGTTTTTTAGCATTAAACTCATTAATATTACCTTCTCTGAGCAGTTGATACATGGGATCATGTGAGATTGCAGGTTCATTACTCATTTGCCTATTCCTCATTCAAATTCGTAGTTGTTTTTTTTATTGTAGAACATTTATCATTAATTTTCCTGACCCGTTTAGACTTTTCCTGATCCGTTTTAGACAAAGGGGAAACATAACCTTCTGGTCGAATGGCCACCCGACAAGTCACCTGAGTACACAATTGTGCCTGTTGATCATAAAATGCATATTCAAAAACAGGATTGGCACGCCCTCTTTTCTGCATTTCTTCTGTAATATCAGCAAGTTGCTGCTCAGAGAAATTGAAGTGCAAATCCAGATCAGTTCGCCCTTCACGGATAAAATTAATTTGTAAGTGTCGTGTCCATACTTCACAGCCGGGAAACGCTTTGCTGCAAGCCAAAGCAGCAATGGGATCAGCCAACGATGCCTGAAAGCCACCGAACATGCCTCCGCCTGGATTTTTCGACAGACGTGTTAAAGGTAGTCTGATACGCACTATTTTCCATAGCGGATCCATTTCCAGTATTTTAATCCTCATTAACCAGAATGGCGGATAATATTTAAGGCGATGGGCACTTTGAGGTTTAAATCTATATAATTTGAACAATGATAAAAAATTAGGCCAGTGCATTAGTTTGCTACCCGTTCCATACTAACCATCTTGTTATTATCATCAAATACAAGTCTAAAACTACCACTAATACCGGATTGGCTGATATGTTTTTGTAAGGCGTTGGCGGGAAATTCAATAATCCGCCCGTCAACCGTTCGCACTCGAACAGTATCTACCTCTCCCTGATAATAACGAAGGTATTCCTGCGCACTGATTTCAAGTCGAAAACGAATTTCGTTCATTAAATAAACACCGTGAAGTTATCTCAACATCATTGATTATAATATTTTTTTCATTGTTATTGAATTTCAATTTTTTTGAACTATAATTGCCCCGTAGAATACATCCTAAGTACTCATTGCAAGCTATCTTTACAATAAAATAAACGACCCATAATAAGGAAATACATCAATGATAATGCCCGACATCAGAAAAATTGCCACCAAACTCGATATAAAAACCAGTAAGCTCAATAAAACAGCTCTAATAAGAAAAATTCAAACGAGCGAAGGTAATTTTGACTGTTTCGCCACTGCCACCAGTAACTATTGCGATCAGGCTGATTGTATTTGGCGAACAGATTGTTTGAAACTGGCTAAACAAAATAAATAAGCAGCTGCAGGCTTTTTTCATACGATACACTCAATAGTTACAAAAAAGCAGAAACTTAAGAAAGTTTCTGCCATTTTTTCTCTAAGCGTTTTACCGAAACAGGCTGGGATGTTTTTAACTCCTGAGCAAAAAGTGAAATTCTTAACTCTTCAATTAACCAGCGATACTCATCAAGTTCTGCTTCTGCAAAATACAAACTATCCGGCGTCTTTTTTTCATTTTTCAGCAAGGTCTTCTTTTTTTCATATTTTTCCCATAAGGGAGTAATTTGTCCCTGATTCAAGCCATCCCTGCGATAATCACTTCTGGCTTTCTCCAGGCGGGCACTCATACCTTTAAAATAGCGCGGCAGACGTTTTAACCACTTTAACGGTGTTTGTGCAATAAAGCCTTTATAAATCAAATGACTTTGCTGGCTTTTAATGTCAGATAAAGTATTCACCAGATTAAAAGGAATATTGCCTTTCAATTGTTTTGCCAGCACTTGATTGGCCTGCAGTGCATTCAGAACTGATTGACTCACATCGATGCTATTTTGCTGTAATTTTTCTCTGACTGAACAAAGCAGTTCATTAAATGCGTGCTGGTCACGAATTAAATTAATCGTTATCGCACCCACAGCATCTTTAGCGGCTGATTCACGGATCGCATTCAGCAAAATCCCGACCACAAAATCCTGTTTCAAATCATTACATGAGCCATAAGGTGTATACAATAAACAGGCCTTATCAATATTCGTCAACTGTTTTTGTATCTGCTTTAATTCTTTATTCAATGCCAGTTGTAATAATCGAAAAATACCCTGACCATGATTATAGTTTGCGGTTTTTTCCTGATCATAAAGCTTAATGGCCACACTATCACCCTTATCCTGTAGTGCAGGATACAGCGTCATAGTCATTCCATGGCGCTCAATTATCTGCTGCTGCGCTAAAGCATCAAAGTCCCAGGATAAAATACCCTCACGTTCAATTGACTCATCCACAGCCTCATCCAGCTGCTCCAGTGCCTGCTCACCCCATTGCTGCTTTAAGCGGGATAAGTTACGACTGCTGTCAAGTTCGTGACCCTCTTTATCAATGATCTTAAAGTTCATTTTCAGGTGTTCCGGCACCTTTATTTCAAAATCAGTATGAGTGTCCTTAGCCATTTGATGTTGCAGTTCATTAAACAGCGTATAAGACAATTTGCCTTTAAGAAAATCAAGCAGCTGTTCGCTCAGTTTGCCTTCACGATAATTTTTTTGCTCCAGAAAAACAGTGACTGTATCAGGCACAGGCACCAGCTGCTTACGGATCACTTTAGGCAAGGCGCGTAATAACAGTGTTATCTTTTCACGGATCAGACCCGGTACTAACCAGTCAAATACAGTTTCATCAAGCTGATTAATCACTGCCAGAGGAAAAGCCACGGTAACACCATCCAGTGCATGACCGGGTAAAAAATGATACTCAAGCGGCAGTTGCAGTTCGCCGCTCATAATATGTGCAGGATATAGTTCATCAGAAATATGATCGGCATCTTTTTTTAATAAATCCGCCTGTTTTAAATACAAATAACCGACGTCTTTTTTTTCTATGTTTTTACGCCATTGTTCAAAAGCGGCTCGGCTATAGATAAAACCTGCCGGCTGACTATGGGCAATACGCTGTTGATAAAACTCAAAAATAGCCAGATCATCAACCAGTAAATCTTTACGCCGTGACTTATGTTCCAGATGCTCCAGTTCATTAATCAGAGCAAGATTATAGTTAATAAAACGCGGTGTTTTACGGCTTTGATCTTTATATTCCCCTGTCACTAAGGCATCACGAACAAAAATTTCCTGAGCGACTTCGGGATCAATCGGGCCGTAGTTTACTTTCTTTTTCGCATTAATCACTAAACCATAAAGACTGACCTTGCTCCAGGCTGATACCTGCCCAGATTTTGCTTCCCAAAAGGGTTCATAGTAGTGATGCTTCAACAGATGCTGCGCCTGCTGTTCTAACCATAAGGGTTCTATGCCGGCCACTATTCGAGCATAAATGGCAGAAGTTTCCACAATTTCTGCCGCCATAAGCCACTTTGGTTTGCGTTTATACAGGCGTGAACCAGGGAAAATACCAAAACGAATATTACGCGCCCCAAGATAGGTGTTTTTTTCTTCTTTAAAACCAATATTGCCCAAAAATCCCGTTAACAGTGCCTGATGAATAGCGGCGTAATCCAGCTTATCTTCGTTATTTTTAGCAGCATCCGCAGTTAAGCAATTAAAGTCATAAACACAACTCAGGTCATTAAAACGAAAACCTAATTCTTTAGTTTGTGTATACAATTGCTGATAAAGTTCACGCCACTCACGCATACGCATAAAAGAAATAAAATTAGCCTGACAGTATTTGCGTAATTTATTCTGCGACAAGTGTTTTCGCTGTGCTTCATAGCTCACCCACAAATTGAGAAAACTAATAAAGTCTGATTTTTTACTGGCATATTGCGTATGTTTTTCATCTGCCGCCTGTTGTTTATCTGCCGGTCTTTCTCTGGGCTCCTGACAACTCAGAGCAGAAGCAATGATCAGTATTTCTGAGAGTACATTCTGCTGTTCTCCGGCAATAATGACTCGACCGATTCTGGGATCAACCGATAGTTTAGATAAAGAACGGCCAATGGCAGTTAATTGGCGCGAAGAATTAATGGCACCCAATTGTTCCAGCAAAAGAAAACCATCATTAATCTGTTTGGCAGAGGGTTTTTCTAAAAATGGAAACTCTTTAATATCACCCAGTTTTAATGACAACATCTGTAAAATAACCTGAGCAAGATTCGTTCTGAGTAATTCCGGCTCGGTATAACCCGGACGTTGATTGTGATCATCATCACTATAAAGACGGATGGCAATACCATCACTCACCCGCCCGCAACGACCACTACGCTGTCTGGCAGAAGCTTGTGATACTTTTTCTATGGGCAAACGCTGAATTTTATGGCGTACACTATAACGGCTGATACGAGCCAGCCCCGTATCAATGACATAACGAATCCCCGGTACGGTTAAGGAAGTCTCTGCCACATTAGTTGCCAGTATAATACGTCTGCCGCTGTGGGCTGAAAAAATGCGACTCTGCTCTGCAGGCGTTAAACGGGCATATAAGGGGAGTATTTCCAGGTGCGGTCTGGCACCACCCGCCGCCGGATGATATTTACGTAAGGCTTCAGCCGTTTCTCGAATTTCTCTTTCACCTGATAAAAAGACCAGAATATCGCCCGCAGTTTCCAGCATCAATTCATCCACTGCCGACAGGATACCATCCACCATAGTCCCCTCTTCTTCTAAGGGACGATAACGAACTTCAACGGGATAAGTCCTTCCCGAGACTTCAATGACGGGTGCATTATCAAAAAACTGCGAAAAACGATCCGTATCAATAGTTGCTGAGGTAATAATAACCTTGAGATCAGGGCGGCGCGGCAGTAATTGTTTGATATAGCCCAGTAAAAAATCAATATTCAAACTGCGTTCGTGAGCTTCATCAATAATAATCGTATCATAACGATTCAAGAATCGATCCGTTTGAGTTTCTGCTAATAAAATACCGTCAGTCATCAGTTTGACATAGGTTTCTTCACGGCTTTTGTCACTAAAGCGTACCTTAAAACCGACGTTTTCACCCAACGGTGTATTTAACTCTTGTGCAATCCGGCTTGCCACACTGCGAGCGGCCAATCGGCGTGGTTGAGTATGCGCAATTTGCCCCATTACTCCCCGCCCGGCTAATAATGCAATTTTAGGTAATTGAGTCGTTTTACCTGAGCCCGTCTCACCGGCAACCACAATCACCTGATTTTCGCTCAATATTGTTTTTATCTCTGTGAGCTTTTTTGAAACTGGTAACTCATCAGGAAATCTGGG
This sequence comes from Gammaproteobacteria bacterium, assembly GCA_013139395.1. Lineage (GTDB taxonomy): Bacteria > Pseudomonadota > Gammaproteobacteria > GRL18 > GRL18 > GRL18. The sequence continues at coordinate 5,980 of WTAX01000372.1, forward strand.
GGTCGGCAGTGCCTGTTTACGTTGTGCTACTTTAGCGATGGAGTGCTGAATTTTTTCTTCACAGCGCCCCATAAGTGCATGACATTGTTGAATACGTGCATCTACAACAGCTGATTCACTATTTTTCTGTTTTTTTTCAGCTTCAGTGAGTATTTTTCGAGGCAGTTTTTTTATTAAGCTGAAGGCTTTATTGAGCTGTTTTTTTAGTGGATACTGATCAAAACGATAGCATTGCTTTAATTGTTTTAACAAACAAGAATGTTGTTGTTTATACAGACTGTATGGACTTGTCTGATTCATATTATTTTACTTCGTATTAACCCGGTCTATCAGTCTTTATACTTGCCAGTATTATGCTAAAAGCAAAGAGAGATACACTAAATTACTACTCATGTCTCATTTTCATATTTAAAGTGAAAGATTATAACTGAATTGGTTCAAAATAATATGACTTCATTGTATGCTTTTAGTCTATTTCTGCTAGAATTAAAGAACTAATAGCCCATTCTGTATTCCACTCAACTCAATAGTCAGTGTATTGATAGAATTGAGCCGTAAAACTTTTATTACAACAGAACAAAAAAGCCCTAAGAATCGACTAGAAACCGGAGCAATAGAATGGCTGCAGCGCCTAATCTAGATGTTAATGTTATAAAAAAATTCATACCGCTAGACTCTCTCAGTCTTGATAAAGTTCAAGAAGTTATTGATAAATCAGCTGTACAGAAGATTCCTGCCGGGCGTATGCTTTTTAAACAGGGAGATAAAGATAAATGGACGGTTTATTTACTCTCCGGTACCGTTGAAGTAAAAGCATCCGGCAGCAAAAAACAACTAATCAAAGCCAATAGTGAGGAAGCTAAAACAGCGATTGCCAATAAAATCCCTCGTCCGGTATCGGCTAAGGCAAAAACAGACATCAGCATTCTTATTATCGACACCGATCTGCTGGAGATTTTACTGAACTGGAACGCACCATCCAGTATTGAGGTATCTGACCTTGATGATGACGATGAAGACTGGATGA
>WTAX01000293.1 GCA_013139395.1 Gammaproteobacteria bacterium
ATTGAGGGTGCGCATTGCCAAGATGTCTGTATCAGATATCCTTGTTTTTAAGTCTTCATCCAGTAACTCTGGATCAACAACGGAACCAAAAAGAAAAACGTTATCAATAGCAATGAGTCCGCCAGGGCATAATAGTTTTAGTGATTTTTCATAATATCCATCATAATTGATCTTATCTGCGTCAATGAAAGAAAAATCAAACGTATTTTCTAGCCCATCATTTATTAGTCCATCAAGAGTATCTAATGCTGAGCCTATTCGCAGATCAATCTTATTTTCCACACCCGCTTGTTTCCAGTATTTCTTTCCAATATTTGCCCATTCTGAATTAATGTCGCAAGTAACAGTGATGCTATTATCTGGCATTGCCAATGCGACACTTAGTGTGCTGTATCCTGTGTACGTACCAATTTCTAGGGTTTTCTTTGCGCCAAGAATTTTCACTAACAATGCCATAAACTGACCTTGCTCTGGTGGAATTTGCATAATTGCACTGGAGTCTTTAGCTGTAACTTCGCGCAATTCTCTTAAAGCGTCATGCTCACGTAGTGATACCGAAAGCATATATTCATATAATCCTTTCGATATTTTAATATCAGATTTTTCCACTTACTCTCCTAAGAAACATAACAGTGATATGTCCGCACTGCGAGTTTATCTGCAAATCCCAGACATTAAGGCTGACGGCATAAATGGATTATACGGCTTCCATCTAATCCACTCAGCCAAGATTAAATATTATTGACTTATCTTTTAACACCAACAACCACCTTTTGCAACCACTTCATCTAATAACTTGATCTTCTTATCAATTTTTCACTTTCTTTAATTTAATATCTTATTTTTCACTTTTTTTCTTTTTTTTTATTCAAAACGAAACCCTACTGACGTCTTTTCCTTTTTCGTCCATCACCCATCTAATACTCAGTTTTTACTGTTTAGATTGACAAATATTATAAATCAGATGATTAAAATTTATACAATTTATTTTTGATATTTGTAACGTTAATCAATTTATGGCAATATATAATAAATTGTTCATAAAGGAAGAACATTCTAATGGCTGATAAGGATGATGTTGCTGTTTCAAATTTTTGGGATAAATATATTTTTATCTTACATTCAAAGAATATATTACCTCCAGTTGATCGCTGGTATGTTGTCCGTATTGAAGAATACATTGCTTTTTTTAAACAAAAGCTCCCTGCAAAACGACTACGACAACATACTTCAACCGACATTGATGAATTTATCACCTATGTTACTCAAACAGATCATTTTAATTCTCTAAAATTTTATCAATTAATACATGCATTACAGCTCTTATTTTCAAACTATCTTCATTTACACTGGTCACTTGAATATGATTGGGACTATTTAAAAGCCTCACAGCAAGAATCAGCCTCATGTCATTCAGATTTAACAAGGCAGCCTCATCAAACTAATCCACATAAATTTTCTGTAAATAATACATCATTAACACCTGAACATTACCAGCCACTTTTTAAAAAACTAACTGCAGTTATTCGCCAGAGAAATTATTCCATCCGCACGGAAGAGTGTTATAAGCAATGGACCATTCGTTATATTTTGTTTCATAATGGAAAATCGCCAGACGCAATGAATCATACTCATATTGTTTCTTTTCTTGAATATCTGGCAGTAAATCGAAATGTTGCTCCTTCCACTCAAAACCAGGCATTATGTGCTCTTGTCTTTTTATATGCACAAGTATTAGGGATTACTTTGGATAAATTTGAGCATTTTTCCAGAGCAAAAAAACACCCTAAATTACCCGTTGTTATGACACAGGACGAAACAAAACAAGTTTTATCAAAGATGAGTGGAGTTCATTATTTAATGGCCGCCTTATTATATGGTACAGGTATGCGTCTTATGGAATGTCTTCGTTTGAGAGTTAAAGATATTGATTTTAATTATCATCAAATTTTTATTCGTGCAGGGAAGGGCAATAAAGATAGAGTCGTTCCATTACCCAAATTAATTATTCCATTGTTAAAATCTCAATTAGAAAAAGCCAGAGTCTTTTATGAAACTGACATTAAAAATAATCAGGCCAATGTCTACCTGCCTTATGCTTTATCAAAAAAATACCCTAATGCCGGTAAAGAATGGATTTGGCAATACCTTTTTCCCAGTGCAAAACTATCTGTAGATCCGCGTTCCAATATGGTCAGACGACATCATTTAAGTGAAAGTAGTCTGCAACGTTATATCAAAAAATCAGCAATTGAAGCAAAGGTTGCCAAAAAAATAACATGCCATACTTTTCGTCACTCATTCACCTAAAGTGCCTACTCTTGGCGCCACACATCTACTGGAGAACGGTTACGATATAAGAACTGTACAAGAATTATTAGGGCATTCTGATGTATCAACTACTATGATTTATACTCATATATTAAACAAGCCGGGGATTTCGGTGAAAAGCCCTCTGGACTTTTCATAGAATGGCTATTTAAATGGCCAGGTAGTGCTGGTCTATGTGTCTTAGGGGATGCAGATGATTTAAAAGAGAGTTAGCTCTATCTTGAGCATAGATCACTTGATGCTGATCTTACCCACTTTTGAAAAATACTTACTCAGATTTTTCATGTCGTTTTTATTCAGCTGTGCAGCAATACCCGTCATAATGGGATCTTTACGTTTGCCCTTTTTAAATTTTTCCAGCTCTTTTTGTAAATAACGATCTTTCTGACCTGCCAGATTAGGGTATTGTTCATTACTGCTGATACCATTGTTATTATGACAAGGCATGCAGATATTGAGTTTTGCTTCTGCTTTTTTAACGATGCTTTTACTGATTTTGGCACTATTGTCCTGCACCTGACCATGTGAGGCAAAAAAGGCAGCCACATCGCTGATATCCTGTTCAGAAAGATTTTTAACCACGCCTTCCATATTATTACTGGCGCGCGTACCGGCTTTAAAATCCTTTAACTGTTTTATGAGATAAGTTTCTTTTTGACCTGAGAGATTAGGAAAAACCGGTGCACGACTAATCCCCTGCTTGCCGTGACAGGCTGCACAAACTCGTTTGGCTATGCCCTGACCTTTTTTGATATCACCTGAGGCCTGCACATTCCAGGCAACACAGCTTAATACAATAGTTAAGAATATTTTGTTAATGATTAATGTTCTTAATAGAGTCATAGTTCGCACCTGTACTTTTCTATTCAATAATAGTCTTATCAATTCGTGGTATTTATTCTGGCATCATATAATGAGTAATCGCTGGCGCTTCACCCTTTTTACGCTCAAGCAGGGCTTTGCCAATCAGCTGATCTTCTTTATAAGCGGCTTCACTGACCTGTTCATCAGTAACGCCGTCTATATTAATCGAAACGATCTCGATCATATGTGCTATAGGATACATAAAACCGGTAATAGTGGCTTTCTTGCCGTCCAGAAGATTGTGAGCAAAAATTATATCATGCCCGGTCTGATTATTAACAAAGTGCCATAATGAACCATCACCCATTCTCAGTCCAATATTATGGGTGGTGTATGTACCGCACTGAGAGTTACTGCCCACTCCGCCCATCAGAGAGCAACCGATACAGACTAATTTGCCCTGAATAGTCGATACATTCGGACCTTTATCCAGATCCCAGCCGCCTGCCAGGGATAACTGGCTGATGCCCGACCCTGATAACAAAACAACAAAAACAAATAGAGAGAAATGTTTTCTGGTCAAATTCATAATCAAATCCTTTACTGAAAAAAAAGCCCCAATATCTTTGTACCGCATCAAGAAGACATAAACAGTAGCAGAGATTGGGGCCTATAGTTTTCACTATTAAAAATAAAGTAACTGGAAGAGGAGGCTAACAATTACCTTTATACGCTATAAAGCGTATGCTCAAAACGATGCTATCTATCCATTAGCACTCTGTATTTTTTTCTTTGCCCGCGCACCACAAGTATGCCCAGCACAAATACAATCAATGCCCAGATCCCAGGAATCACATAGAGTTTAACGGGATCACTCTCTGGTGGTAACAATAACCAGTACCAGGTTGACAGAGTATGTTTCGATCCGGCTTCACCATTGCTGCCGTCCCAGTTAGCAAATGATACCGGTATAAACTCACCTTCATTGAAAGAAATTTCACCCTCAGTACCGGCACGTTTACGTGTCATCAGCACCTGCCAGCGGCCATTCTTCCACTGACCCTGAGCTGAGACTTCTTTATACGACATCATAGGCTCTGGCGGAGTATTCGGGCCAGTGCCTTTTAACACCATCGTCTGTGCTTCCTGTTTAGGCGCAAGACTACCGGCATTCCAATACCACATAGTGGTATTATGAGCGGAATCACCATGTCGATACAGTGGTTTTTCAACCATGGGAGACACAGAATAAGCCCCTTCTCTGGGAAACTGCATGGCAATGGCATCAGAGTGCAGTGTCAGCTCTTCATCCTGAATACTCATGGAATATTCATGCCCCGGCAAACTCTCGGTGCGATCATTCACCTCAATCAAGAACTTAATCTCTTCTGCATTGTATAATGCTCTGACACTGACCAGATCATTAAGCGGTGTAAATAAACGCTCTTCTTTGATGATATTAGGCACCAGACGCATAGAGGTCACAGGCGCACTGGCCCATACTGCATCATCCAGTGAATCAGGCAGATCGCCGTCCAGTTTTTTTGCTTTAATCACGCCCTTACCCGGTGCGGTATTTTGCTCACGCAGCGAATAAACGTAGTTGGCTATGTGCCAGCGATCTTCAAGGCTAATAGGATCTTCATTACCTTCACCTTCAGCACGGTGAGCAGGCATCGGAGTTCCGGGAATACCGATTGACAGACGTGTATAAATACGTTTTACGATATCATCACGAATTTGCTCCGGCTCTTTTGACGTGCTGTTATTAGTAGTACGCCATGACCAGGGCTTATTGAGATCTCTTGGCCAGATACGAAATCCCCAGTCATCAGCAAGACGTTTACCGGAACGCAGATCACCACGACCATCAATACCATGACACTCATAACAGGGTTCAAATGCCACCTTGCCTTTTGCTACCGACTCATCAGTATATGGGATCTGACCATCCAGAGGCTCTATTTCAGTGACCTGATTAAAGTCATCTTTAAGATAGCGGCCATCTTCATCAAAGTCTTCGTCTTCAGCCGTTTCCGGTGACCAGGTCGCGGTGATATCAAAGCGTTTCAGAACAGGGATCAATGACTTGATCTGCTCATCGCTCATTAATTTACTCCAGCCCGGCATACCTGTCGCTGTTAAACCGTGTTTAATGGTATTAAACAGATCGTCATCACGTACCGGCTGAGTGCCGGGAGATGTTTTGTACTTAAATAAGCCCAGGGTAAAGTCACGTGGTCTGGGATAGAGTCTATCGGCAGCAACACCATCACCGGCACCCTGCTCACCATGACACACTGAACAACGCAGATCATATAAATCTTTGCCCTGCATTTTCGCACGTTCATCTTTTAGTTTGGTTTTCATCCCGGTGACAATTTTTGATATTTCGGCATCCCAGATGCGAGGCACTTCTTCTATATAGTCATATAAGAAAGTGATCACATTCCAGACATCCTGCTCACCGAGCATTTCATGCCACACAGGCATGGCTGATTTCCAGGGTGTACCTTCTTTAGGCAGACCAGGACCGCCGGTTGCGATACGCCAGAAAAGAAAGGCTTCCTGCAGCTGATTAATGGTTTCGTCCTGAAAGTTAATCGGTCTTGGATTAAAGCCGTCAGCAAATACCCCTTCGCCATACATCAAATCACCATGACAGAAGAAACAGTTTTGATAGTAAATATCACGGCCGGCTGTGACCGCAGTATTATAAGTATCCCATGCCTTTGCTTCATCACCGGCTTTCATACTGGCAACCACATCTTCTCTGATGGGGTTTTCCAGACTACTGAGATCATAGGTCTTATTAAACACCTTGAGTTTAGATGGCGGCGCAGGGTGAACCTGACGCAGCTCAACCGGTGAATCCCAACTGGGCTTAACAATAATATGAGCGGTATAGCCGATTAATGCCGGAATGGCTAATAGAAAAAACCAGCGCAGCGGCCAGGTACCGTCTTTTTGTGCCACAGCGGCAATAGGTGCTTTAAAACGATTCCAGGTGTCTTCATCAAAAGAGAAAAACAGCAGCACGCCGATGACACTAATGATCATATATTGAACCAGCAGTGTCATAGGAAGCAATGGTGGTATTCCATATTTAAAAAACAAAAATACCGCAACCAGAATAAGAACAGCCATTAATAATGGCGGAAATTTAAAACCTTTCATTGTTATTTTTCGCCTTTTTGATCAGTGTCTGCTGGAGTTGATGCCTGCTCTTCTAAAGGAGCAGCTTCTGCTGAAGAACCTTTGGATTTCGCAAGGAAGTCAACAATCATTTCCAGTTCTTTCACCATCATCTGATCAGCAAACGTTGCCGGCATAATCGGTGGAAAACCTTCTGCAATGACTGCTGCCGGATTAATGATACTGGTTCTGATTTCTTCTCTGCCAGAACGGGCACCAACCGTTTTTAACTCAGGCCCAATAGTTGATGGACTGTCTAATACCGCATGACAGGCAGTACAACCATATTTAGTCAGAGCTTCTTCTGCA